>JBCCSW010000023.1:0-19469 GCA_039199465.1 Pseudomonadota bacterium | reverse complement strand
CCCATTTCCACAACGTCATCATCGGCGGCGTGGTGTTCGGCATCTTCGCCGGGATCAACTACTGGTTCCCCAAGGCGTTCGGCTTCAGGCTCGATCCGTTCTGGGGAAAACTCAGCTTCTGGGGCTGGCTGATCGGCTTCTATCTCGCCTTCATGCCGCTCTACGTGCTGGGCCTGATGGGCGTGACGCGGCGGCTCAGCCAGTTCCAGGACACCGCCTATAGCGCCTATTTCGTGGTCGCGGCCGTCGGCGCCGTGTTCGTGGCCTTCGGTATCGTTGCTTTCCTGGTGCAGCTCTACGTGTCGATCCGCGACCGGCATTCGGTACGGCTGCGCGACGTCACGGGCGATCCCTGGGGTGGGCGGACGCTGGAGTGGTCGACCACCTCGCCGCCGCCCTACTACAACTTCGCCTTCACGCCGCGTGTCTATGAGCTCGACGCCTGGGATCACATGAAGCGGCACGGCTACCGACCGAAGGACGACGGCTTCGTGCCGATCCACATGCCGCACTACACCGCGACGGGCGTCGTCCTGTCTGCACTGATGACCGTGATGGGCTTCGCGCTGGTCTGGCACATCTGGTGGCTGGCCGCGCTCAGCTTCCTGGCCAGCCTCGGCTACGGCATCGCGCATACCTTCAACTACGACCGCGACTACTATGTGCCGGGCGAGGAAGTGCACGCTATCGAGGCAGGCCGCCTCCGCGTCATGGCTGGACCGGCCGAATAGTGCCCGGCCCGCCGGCAGAGACCGCGTTCGACGGCGGCATGGAGCCTACGCCGCGCGCCCGACCCGCTGCCGCGACGCCTGCCTACGATTTCCACGTGGTCGAGCAGGCGCATGGCCATGACGACCATGGCGGCCACGATACCGGCACCATGCTCGGCTTCTGGATCTACCTGATGAGCGATTGCCTGATCTTCGGCATCCTCTTCGCCGTGCATGCCGTGGTCGGGCAGAACTACGCCGCGGGCCCGGCGCCGGCCGATCTCTTCGAGATCGAGATGATCCTGCTTGCGACCTTCATGCTGCTGTTCTCCTCGATCACCTACGGCTTCGCGATGATCGACATGGAGCGTGACAACGAACGCGGCCTGATGTTCTGGCTGGTCGTCACCGGCGTCTTCGGCCTCGGCTTCCTCGTGTTGGAACTGATCGAGTTCAGCCACCTGATCCATATCGGCGCGACGCCCGGGGCGAGCGCGTTCCTGTCGTCCTTCTTCGTGCTGGTCGGCACGCACGGGCTGCATGTCACCGCCGGGTGCATCTGGCTGGTGGTGCTGCTGGCGCAGGTCCGCATGCACGGCCTGATCCCGGCGAACCGCCGCCGGATCATGTGCCTCAGCCTGTTCTGGCACTTCCTCGACCTGATCTGGATCGGGGTGTTCTCCTTCGTCTATCTCACAGGGGTCTTGCTATGAGCGCTCCGTCAGACGGTGCGGCCCATGACGCCCGTGGGGATCACGGGGCACACGGGTCCTATCGCAGCTATCTGATCGGCTTCGCCTTGTCGGTCGTGATGACCGTGATCCCCTTCTGGGTGGTGATGGCGGAGGTGACCGACAGCCTGGCCTGGGCGCTGGTGATCATCTTCGGCCTGGGTGCCGCGCAGATGCTGGTGCATGTGCACTACTTCCTGCACGTCACGCTGAGGGTCGAGCAGGGCTGGCAGGCGATGGCGCTGATCTTCACCGTCGTGCTGCTGGTGATCATTCTCGCCGGATCGATTTGGGTGATGTTCCACCTGCACGAGAACATGATGCCAGCGCATGAGCAGATCGAGCGGGCCCGGAACCTGCCGTGAGCGGGGCCGGCCCGTCTGACGCTCTGTCGGGCGTGGTGCCGCGCCCGCGTGAGCGCCGGCCGCTCTGGGTCGACACCATCCTGTTGCTGACGGCCGGAGCGGTGTTCGTCACGCTGCTCGGTCTCGGCACGTGGCAGCTTCGCCGTCTCGACTGGAAGCTGGCGCTTATCGACGCGGTAGAGACCCGTGCCTTCGGCCCGCCGGTCGCGCTGCCGGTCGGGCCCGTCTCGGCCGAGGAAGATGCCTATCTGCGCGTCCAGACCCAGGGACGCTGGCGCCACGATCTGCAGCGGCGCGTCAAAGCGATCACCGAACTCGGCCCCGGCCACTGGCTGATGACCCCGCTTGAGACGGCGGACGGCACCGTCTGGATCAACCGCGGCTTCGTCCCTGCGGGCAGTGCGCCCGAGGACTGGACCGCGCCGGCGGGCGAGCGACGGGTCGAGGGCCTCATCCGCATGACCGAACCGGGTGGCACGCTGCTGGAGCGGAACGCGCCCGAGACCGGGCGCTGGGTCTCGCGCGACATCGCAGCGTTGAGCGCGGATGTCGGGCTCGCGGATGGCAGGCTCACGGATGGCGGGCTCACGGACGCCGGGAGAGCGGGTGTGGGGCGCGCGGGCGCCAGAGGTTTCTTCGTCGACGCCGATCACGCCGGCGCGCCACAGAGCTGGCCGCGCGGCGGTCTGACCGTGGTCAGCTTCCGCAACAATCACCTGTCCTATGCGCTCACCTGGTACGCGATGGCGGCGCTGTTTCTCGGCGGCATGGTCTACGTGGTCCGCGAGCGTCTGCGCGACCGCCTATAGCGTGGGTGACGACCCGTGGCGCGCCTTGCCGCGACGAGTGGGCGAGATCTCACGATTACTCACCGCTGACCATTAGCCGCCAATGCCGCCAGCAGATGGCTGAGGGCCTGCGCCATCTCCTGCTGCTGCGCCCCATCGAGATTGGCGAGCAGCGCCTCGAGATGGTCCTGCTGCACCTTGGCAGCGCGGCTGAACGTGTCTTCGCCCGCAGCAGTCAGCGCCACCAGGGTCGAGCGCCGATCCGTCGGATGGGGGCGACGCGACGCGAGGCCATCGCGCTCCAGACCGTCGACCAATGATGTGATGTTGCGCTTGGTGACCGACAGGCGGGCCGCGAGTTCCACCATCGACAGCGCCCGCTGGTCTCTCAGGGCCTGCAGGATCTGAAAGCGCGCCGGCGACATGTTCACCTTGGCCAACCCCTCGCGCAGGTAGCGCATGAAGGGCGGGACGAAGGCGCAGAGCGTCTCAGCCGCGGTGCGGGTCACGCGTCACTTCCATTTAGTAGATATATACACTATAGATGATTTCATCATTTGTTCTTCGTCATCGGGATAGCCAATGGCTGGCGCGGTTTCAAACTGGACAGTGGTGACGGGATCGACCGGCGGCATCGGCAGCGAGATCGTCAAGATACTCGCCGCGCGCGGCGACGCCCTCGTTCTGGTCAACCGGTCTGACGCCAAGGCCGTCGCGCAGCGCGCCGCCATTTTGGCCGAGAAGCCCGGCGCGACGATCGAACTGGTCGGGGCCGATCTGATGGACACCGCTCAGATCGCCCATGCCCTGGCCCGGATCGCGGCGCTGCCCGGGCGCGTCGATGCGCTCTACAACATCTCCGGCGTCCTGACGGGCGAGATGATCCTGAGCGCCCAGGGCTTTGAGTCGCAATTCGCGGTGAACACCCTGGCGACCTATCAGCTGATCCAGGGCCTTCGTGGCAAGATGGCGCGGCCGGCGGGGGAAACGCCCGCGATGATCATCACCTTCTCATCGAGTGCGATCACGCCGCTGAAGTCGCTGGACGTCGAGACGCTCGCCAAGCCGCCCAAGGTCGGCGGGCTGATGACCACCTATGCCCAGACCAAACTCGCCGTGACGGCACTGGCCGCCGCACTCGCCGACGATCTGCAGTCCGACAACATCCTGATCCGGGCCGTCGATCCCGGCGCGACGAAGACACCCATGACGACCGGCGGGAATTCCGGCATGCCGAAGCTGCTGGCCTGGCTGGCCCCGCTGCTCTTCAGCCCCGCCGACAAGCAGGCGGCGAAAGTCGTCGAACGCGCTGATCCCCGCCGCCTATGGTCGGCGCTCGGGGCTCTATGTCGCCAATCGGCGGGAGAAGAAAATGCCGGCGCCTGCGGCCGACAAGACATCGCAACGCGCCCTTGTCGCCCTGCTCGACCGCCTGCTGCCCGAACCGGCGCCATCCCCACCCACGACGTGAGGGGCCGCACGCATGCCGCCCCGACACTGTCGGTGGTCTGTGTCGAGTACCGCCAGCGCCGGCTGCCCGGTCCAGAGGCGTCGTTCGAGCCCGTCTATGGCTCTGGACCAGGATGCGCCGACGTTGCGCCTACGTTGGGGGATGCCGGGCTGAACCAGGCGCCTTACGGTTACTGATCGATGGTGGCGAGCATGCCCGCCATAACCCGGCCGCGGGCGGCGAGGGAGGGCACGTGGATATACTCCGCGAGCGTGTGGACCATGCCGCCCTCGACACCCAGGCCGTCGAGCGTCGGCACGCCCATGGCGCCGGTGAAGTTGCCGTCCGAGCCGCCGCCCTGGCTCTGATGGCGGAACGACAGGCCCACGGCCTCGTGGAAGCGCTCGGCCAGGGCCAGCAAGCGGTGGGTGCCCTCGTTGGGCTCCCAGACCGGGCGGGTGACGCCGCGTGTGACCTCGAAGGTCACGTCGCCCTCCTCGCCCGAGAGCGCGAGCATACGTTCGACGCCGCGGTCCAGATCGCTCTGGCGTTTGGCCATCGACAGCGCCTGACCCTCGGCATGCGAGGAGACGCAGTTGACCCATTGCCCGCCCTGCAGCACGCCGACCGAGAAGGTGCAGTCATCGGTCGTCATGTCCTCGATCTCGACCAGCTTGCGCGCCATCAGGCGAAGCGCCGAGCGCCCTTCCTTGAGGCGCACGCCCGCATGGCTCGGCCGACCGCGCGCGCGGAGGTTGAAGCGCGCGATCGCATAGCGGCCCGAGGTGACGCCGCCCTCCGCCAAACCAGGCTCGGGCACCAGCACGGCGCGGGCCCGGGCGGCCTCCGCCTCGATCAGCGCCCGGGCGGACGGCGTGCCGATCTCCTCGTCGGGCGTGAACAGCACCGTCAGCGGCAGCCGCGTCTGGATCCCGGCGCGCTGGAGCTGGCGGATCGCCTCCAGCGTCAGGTAGTTGCCCCCTTTCATGTCGCAGATGCCGGGGCCGGTGCAGACGTCGCCGTCGCGCCGGAACGGCAGCGCCGCCAGCGTGCCGACCGGGTGCACCGTGTCGAAATGGCCCAGCACCAGGATACCAGGCACGTCACCCGCAGGGTGTGGGAAGCGGGCACGCACGCTGTCGCCGAGCCCCATGCGCCCGGGTATGCGCTCGACCTGCGCGCCCATGATCGCGAGATCGTGGCTCACCAGATCCAGCATCCGGTTCACCGCCGCGGGATCGTAGGTCGGGCTCTCGCACTCGACCCAGGTCTTGAGACCCTGAAGCATCGCGTCGGCATCGAAGGGCAGGCCCGTCACATCGATGGGCGCCGGGATCGCATCCATGGGCGTCTCCTTCTCTCTACCGGGGCCCCACGGTCGGCTTAGGCGCCGGCCCGCACCGCGGCCGGTTGCCCATCGCCCGTTTCGGGGCGCGCGAGCGGGCGGAAGTTCGCGAAGTCCCAATCCCGGCCGGGCGCTGCCTCAAGCAGGCGCCGGGTGTAGTCGGCCTCGGGCTCCGTCAGAACGCGGGCGGCGGGGCCGTATTCGACCACGCGGCCTGACTGCATCACCACGACATCGTCGCAGACCTGCGCCGCGACGCCGAGGTCGTGGGTGATGAACAGCATGCCGATGCCGAGCCGGCCCTGGATCTCGGCCAGCAGCGCGAGAACCTGCGCCTGGATCGAGACGTCGAGCGCCGAGACGGCCTCGTCCGCCACCAGCACCTCGGGCTCCAGCGCCAAGGCGCGGGCGATGGCGATGCGCTGGCGCTGGCCGCCCGAGAACTGGTGCGGATAGCGGTCCAGCGCGCTCCGCGGCAGGCCGACCAGCTCCAGAAGCTCCGCCGCCCGCTCCAGCGCCGCGCGCCGCGGCACGCCGAAATTGGTCGGTCCCTCGATGATCGACTCGCCGACCTCGATACGCGGGTTCAGCGAACGCATCGGGTCCTGAAAGACGATCTGGATCTTGCGCCGATAGGGTTTCATCTCCCGGCGGGACAGCCGCGCCGTCTCGGCACTGCCCAGCATGATCGAGCCCGCCGTGGGATCGATCAGGCGCAGGATGCAACGCGCGACGGTCGACTTGCCCGATCCCGACTCGCCGACGATCCCCAGCGTGCGCCCGGCCAGCAGGCGTAGCGTCACGGCCTCGGCAGCGACGACCTCGCGCCCGGTGCCGAACCATCCCGCGTCGCGATAGACCTTACCCAGGCTTTCGGTCGCAAGGGCCACGGCGGCGTTCGGTGGGACCGGCCGCGGCGCCCGGGGGATCTGGCTGGGGACCGCGCGCAGCAGTTCGCGCGTATAGTCGGTCCGCGGCGCGCGGAGCAGCGCGCCGACGGGCTGCGTCTCCATCACCTGCCCCAGGCGCAGCACCGTGACGTCGTCGGCAATATCCGCCACCACGCCCATATCGTGGGTGATGAACAGGACGGCGGTGCCCTCCTCGCGGCGCAGTTCCTCTAGCAGGGTCAGGATCTGGGCCTGGGTCGTGACGTCCAGCGCGGTCGTCGGCTCGTCCGCGATCAGCAGCTGCGGCTGCAGGATCAGCGCCATGGCGATCATGATGCGCTGGCGCTGCCCGCCCGAAAGCTGGTGAGGAAACGCCTTATACAGCCGCTCGGGGTCGGGCAGGTGCACCCGGTCCAGCATGGCCAGGACACGGTCGCGCCGCTCGCTGGCGGTCAGCACTGTGTGGGCCTTCAGCACCTCGCCCACCTGCGGGCCGACGCGCGCCACCGGGTTCAGCGCGGTCATCGGCTCCTGAAAGATCATCGACATGCGAGTGGCGCGCAGATCGCGCAGCCGGCCGGGACGGGCACCGACGATGCTTTCGCCGTTCAGGCGGATATCGCCGCCCGTGACGGCGAGGTTGCTTGGCAGCAGGCCCATGGTGGCGAGCGCGGTCAGCGACTTGCCCGATCCGGATTCGCCCACCAGGCAGGTGGTGGCGCCGGGGCGGATCGACAGCGAGACGCCGCGCACAACCTCTTCGCTCGATCCCTCTGACGCGCCGCCATCGACGGCAATGCGCAGGCCCTCGATTTCCAGGACGGGCGTGCTCACCGGTCGATCCCGCGCCGGCTCATCCGCGGATCCAGCGCATCGCGCACTGCATCGCCCACCAGATTGATCGAGAGGATCGCGACCGACAGCGCCAACCCCGGCCACAGGATGATGCCGGGGTTGATCTGAAAATAGATCCGGCCCTCGGCCATGATGTTGCCCCAGGTCGGCGTCTCGGGGCTGATGCCGGCGCCGAGGAAGGACAGGATCGCCTCGACCAGGATCGCCGAGGCGCAGATATACGTCCCCTGCACGATCAGCGGCGCCACCGTGTTGGGCAGCAGATGGCGATGCAGGATGCGCCAGGTGGACGATCCGCAGGCGATGGCGGCATCGACATAAGGCTCCTCGCGCGCCGACAGCACGACCGAGCGAACCAGGCGCACGACGCGCGGGATCTCGGGCAGGGTGATCGCCACCAGCACCGTCCAGAGACTGGCGCCCGACAGCGCGACGATCGCGATGGCCAGCAGGATGTTGGGGATCGCCATCATGCCGTCGACGAAGCGCATGATGTTCGCATCCGCCGCCCGCACGAAGCCCGCGATCAGCCCGAGCGCCAGGCCTGCCGCTACCGCCGCCACCGCAGCACCAATGCCCACGATCAGCGAGATCCGCGCGCCCATGATAATGCGCGAGAACAGATCGCGCCCGAACGCATCGGTGCCGAGCCAGAACTCGGCGCTTGGTGGCTTTAGCCGGGCGGTCGGCGTCAGCCGCGTCGGATCATGCGGCACGATCCAGGGCGCGAGCAGGGCAACGACAAGGACGAGCGCCAGAAGGATGCTCGCCAGCGTCACGATAGGGCTCGACGCCATGGCGCGCCGGATCTCGCGCAGCACGCTTGGCGCGCCGCCGGCCGGGGCAACATCCGCGGGGGTAGTCGGATGCGAGGCCAGATCCGTCATGTGTACCGGATCCTCGGGTCCAGCAGGACATACGCGATGTCGATCATCAGGTTGATGATGACATAGATCAGCGAGGCGAGCAGGATCACCGCCTGGATCACCGGGTAGTCCCGCGCGAGCACCGCATCGACGGTCAGCCGCCCCAGGCCGGGCAGATTGAAGACGCTCTCGGTCACCACGACGCCCGAGATGATCAGCGCGAAGCCGATCCCGATAATGGTGATGATCGGCACCGAGCAGTTCCGAAGCGCGTGGACGAGCAGCACCCGCCATTCCGGCAGCCCCTTGGCCCGGGCGGTCCGCACATAGTCCTCGCCCAGGATCTCAAGCATCGACGTGCGTGTGATGCGCGCGATCAGCGCGATGTAGAGGAGCGTCAGCGTCAGCGTGGGCAGCGCGAGGCGCGAGGCGAACGCCCCGATCCCGTCGGCGATCGAGCGGAAGCCCTGCACCGGGAACCAGCCGAGCTGCATGGAGAAGAGCGAGATCATCACATAGCCGATCACGAAGACCGGGACCGAGAAGCCGAGCACCGACAGCGCCATCACGAACCGGTCGACCGCGGTGCCGCGCTGCCAGGCCGCGAGCACCCCGAGCGGGACGGCGATCACGACCGACAACACGATGGTGGTGAGGGCGAGGCTGATCGTCGGCTCGATCCGGCCGCCGATCATCTCGAGCACCGGCGTGCCCGACAGGATCGAGGTGCCGAAATCGCCCTGCAGCAGATCGCCCATCCAGGTGACGAACTGCACCAGGATGGGCTCGTTCAGGCCGAGGTTCTCGCGAATACGCTCGAGCTGCTCGGGCGTGGCGGTATCGCCCGCGATGATCGCCGCCGGATCGCCAGGCGAGAGCCGCAGGAGCAGGAACACGAACAGCGCGACCATGCCCATCACGACGACCGCGGCGAGGATGCGCTGCACGATGTAAGCCGCCATCCGGGCTCCCTCGGGCTTCAGCGATTACGAATGCCCCGGCCCTATCGTAGGGCCAGGGTGCGGGGCGCCGCGCCTGATCGTACCAGGCGCTGGGGATGTGGTCTCGGGCTCAGCTATCGCCCTTGGTGATGTTCCAGAACACCGGCACCGGCCCGTCGAGCACGCCGGTTATCCCGCTCCGCCAGGCGTTGGGTGTCTTGTATTGGCCGAGGGGGACGTACATCACCTCCTCGAAGGCGATGCGCTGGATCTCGGCGGCGATGCGCTGCTGCTCCTCGACCGAGCCGGCCTTGGCGTAGTCGATGCGCAGCGTCTCGATCTCGGGCACGTCGGGCCAGCCGAACCAGCCACCCTCGGGCCCTTTGCCGTTCACCATGTTGTTGACCAGCGGATTGAAGACGTCCGCGCCCACCCAGTTGGTGAAGAAGATGTTCCAGCCGCCCTCGCCGATGGGTGCCTGGCTTGCACGCCGGCCGACCAGCGTCTGCCAGTCCATCGCCTGCAGATCGACCTCGAAGCCCGCGTCGCGCAGCGCCTGCGCGCCGACGACCGGCTGCGTGCGCAGCGTGCCCACATCGGTCGGATGCATCACGACGATCGGCGTGCCGTCATAGCTTGAATCCGCCAGCAGCGCCTTGGCCTGCTCCATGCCCGAGCCGTCGGTGATGGTCTCGGCGCCGATATCGGTCTCCAGCGGCGTGCCGCAGACGAACATGGCAGGACAGGTATCGTAGAAGTCCGGGTTGCCGACCAGCGCGGCGAGCACGTCCTCCTGGTTCAGCGCCATCATCGCGGCGCGGCGTACCTGCGGGTCGTCGAAGGGCGGGTGGAGGAAGTTCAGCCGCATGATCGTCTGAAAGCCCAGCTCGTTGATCGCGCGGACCTCGACCTCGCCGCTCGCCTCCAGCACAGGCACCAGGTCGTGCGGCACGCTCTCCCAATAGTCGATCTCGCCGGCCAGCAGCGCATTCAGCTTGGTCTGGTCGTCCGGGAACACCACCCATTCGACCCGGTCGACATTGGCGAGCTTGCTGCCCGACGTCCAACTCGCGCTCTCCTCGCGCGGCACATAGCCCTCGAAGCGCTCATAGACCGTGCGCACGCCAGGCTCGAACTCGTCGGCGACGAAGACGAAGGGCCCCGATCCGATCTGCTCGGCCACCGCCTCGGTCGAGGGTGTCTCGGCGAAGCGCTTCGGCATGATGAACGGCACGTTCGAAGACGGCTTGGCGAGGCTGTCGACGACCAGGCCATAGGGCTCGGTCAGCGTCATGGTGAAGGTCTTGTCGTCGACCGGGTCCATGGACGCCACGAAACCCATCAGCACCTGGCCCATGGAATCGCGTTCGCCCCATCGGCGCAGCGACGGGATCACGTCCTCGGGCGTGACGGGCGCGCCGTCGTGGAAGGTCAGCCCGTCGCGCAGGGTGAAGGTGTGGGTAAGGCCGTCGTCCGAGACCTCATAGGCGCCGATCATTTGCGGTTGAGGCTCGAAATTCTCGTCGAGCGCAAAGAGCGTGTCATAGACCATATAGCCGTGGTTGCGGCTCATATAGGCGGTGGTGACGATCGGATCGAGCACCCTCAACGACGAGTGCTTGACGACGCGCAGGGTCTCTTGCGCGACCGCAGGCAAGGCCATCAACGTCGTCAGCGCTGCGGCCCCTAGCAGGACGCGCATCCTACGCAGGTGGGGTGCGATATCGGTCATCTCGGCTCTCCATGTCTTTCGCGCCTCGACTGTCTCGACCTGTTGCCTTTGCCTGCCTCTATTTTTTGCGGTCTTGCCTCTTTTACGGGCATGCATCCCGATCGGGCCGCTATACTGTGCAAAGAGTTGCGGCCCGCCCCGACGCCTTGTCAAGTAGCAACGGGCCGGCGAGCGATGCGCCGGCGATCTGGCGGGCGGACAGAAGGGCGGCCGGCATGGCAAGGACTGACCGACAACGATCCCGTATCGCCTGCGCCCCTGGGCGACAGCGTTCGGCCCGTCGGGCATGAGCGCGCCGCGCGTCGCCGTCGGCGGCTTCCTGCACGAGACCAACACCTTCGGCCCGTCGAAGGCGACCTATGCCGATTTCGTCTCGGGCGGCGGCGCGGGGCGCATGGTGGAAGGCGAGGCGATCGCAGCCGCCCTAGCCGGCACCAACGTCGCCATCGCCGGTGCGCTGGAGCATGCCGAGGCGGCGGGCTGGACGGTCCTGCCGACGCTCTGGTGCGCCACCTCGCCCTCGGCCCATGTCACCGAGGACGCGTTCGAGCGGATCGCGGGCCGGCTGGCCGATCTGCTGGGCGCCGCCATGCCGCTCGACGGCGTGTTCCTGGACCTGCACGGCGCGATGGTGACCGAGCATCTGGACGACGGCGAGGGCGAGCTGCTGCGGCGGCTCCGTGATAGGCTCGGCGCCGTGCCCATCGTCGCCTCGCTCGATCTCCATGCCAACGTGACACCCGCGATGGTCGCGCTGACCGACGCGCTGGTGAGCTATCGCACCTACCCCCATGTCGACATGGCTGATACCGGGCGGCGCGCCGCCGGGATGCTGGGCTCGATCATGGACGGCGCGCGGCCTGTAAAGGCGTTTCTTCAGGCGCCCTTCCTGACGGCCATTGCCTGGCAATCCACCGACGTCGCCCCCGCCGCGCGCCTTTATGCCCGGGTCGCCGACCTCTCGCACGACGGCACGTCCGTCAGCTTCAACATGGGCTTCCCCGCCGCCGACATCCCCGACTGCGGCATGAGCGTCACGGCCTATGGCCCGGCTGCCGAGCAGGCTGCCGAGACCCTGATGGCCGAGATCGTGGCGGCGGAGGCCGAGTTCGCCGGGACGGTCTATGAGCCGGATGAGGCGATCGCGCGGGCCCTGTCGCTTGCCGAGGGCGCGAGCCGCCCGGTCGTCATCAGCGATACCCAGGACAACCCCGGCGCGGGCGCTGACAGCGACACGACGGGCATGCTGCGCGCGCTCGTCGCCGCCGGCAGCGCGGCGCCCATGGCAATCGGAAACCTGTTCGACCCCGAGAGCGCCCGGCACGCCCATGCCGCCGGCGAAGGCGCGACCGTCCGCCTCGCCCTCGGCGCTAAGTCCGGCATACCGGGCGATGCGCCCTTCGAGGCGGCGTTCGTGGTCGAGCGGCTGAGCGACGGCCGCTTTCGGGCGCCCGGGCCCTTCTACGGTGGCCGGGCGATAGAGATGGGCCCCTCGGCCTGTCTCCGCCTCGGCAGCCTGCGCATCGCCGTCGTCTCGGCCAAGGCCCAGATGGCGGACCGGGCGATGTTCGAGACGCTGGGCATCGCGGTGGCGCTCCAGGCGGTGGTGGTGGTCAAGAGCTCGGTCCATTTCCGCGCCGACTTCGCGCCTGCCGCCGAGGCGATCCTGGTGGCGCGCGCCCCAGGGCCGATGGCGGTGGATCCCTCGACCCTGCCATGGCGCCGCCTGCGCCCCGGGCTGCGTACCGCCCCCGGCGGCCCCGCCTTCAAGCCCCCGTCCTGACCGGTCCCCGTCCTGACCTGCCCCGTCCTGACCAGCCCCCGTCCCGACCAGCCCGACCCCAACACCCCCGCCCGCCGAGGAGACCTGCCGTGCCCGTCATCGACCGTATCGCCGCCGAAGCCGACGCGCTCACCGCCATTCGGCGCGACATTCACGAGCACCCCGAACTGGGGTTCGAGGAAACCAGGACCGCCGGCATCGTCGCCGAGGCGCTGGCGCGATGGGGTGTCGAGGTGACCACCGGGCTCGGCAAGACCGGCGTTGTCGGCGTGCTGAAGGGCGGCCGTGCGGGGCGCACCATCGGGCTGCGCGCCGACATGGACGCGCTGCCGATCCACGAGACCACCAACCTCGCCTACGCCTCGAAAACGCCGGGCGTGATGCATGCCTGCGGCCACGATGCGCATACGACCATGCTGCTCGGCGCCGCGCAGTACCTCGCCGCGACGCGGGACTTCGCGGGGACCGCGGTCTTCATCTTTCAGCCGGCTGAGGAGGGACTGGGCGGCGCGCGCGCGATGCTGGCCGATGGGCTTTTCGAGCGCTTTCCCTGCGACGAGATCTACGGCATCCACAACTCGCCCTATCACGGGCCGGGCGAGATCGGCGTCAAGCCGGGCGACGCGATGGCCGGCGCGAATTTCTTCGATATCCGCGTGACCGGCAAGGGCAGCCATGCCGCGATGCCCCAGGTCGGCCGCGACGCCCTGCTGATCGCAACCAGCCTGGTCCAGCAGCTGCAGACCATCGTCTCGCGCAATGTGGCGCCGACCAAGCCCGCTGTCCTGTCGGTCACACGCTTGGCAGCGGGCTCGGCCTATAACGTGGTGCCGGAGACTGCCGAGATCGCGGGCACCGTTCGCTATTTCCACGACGATGTCGCCGAGCTGATCACCGAGCGCATGCAAGAGATCGCCGCGGGGCTGGGCGCGGCGCTCGGCGCCACGATCGAGGTCGAGATGCGCAACGTCTTCGACGTGCTGAAGAACGACGCGGCGCTGTCGCAGGCGATGGTCGCGGCGGCGAAGGAGATCACCGAACCGTCCCGCGCGACGATCAAGGACGACCTCGTGATGGGGTCCGAGGACTTCGCCGACATGCTGCGTGTGGTCCCGGGCGCCTACTGCACGCTTGGCCATGCGGGCGACGTACCGCTGCACAACCCGGGCTTCGTGTTCGACGACAGCGCGCTGCCCCTCGGCGCCAGCCTTCTCGCTCGCATGGTCGAGACGCGCGGCGCCGCGTGAGCCAGGGGTTGCGCACCAGCGCGCCCGGCCCTGTGTCTCAGGGCATCGGTCTCGGCCGTGGCGAGGACGGCTCGCGGTGTCGTCACAAGGCGCCGGTGCGATCGTGCACACGATCTCCGCGTACTCGCGGCCGGGGAGCGCAATCGACCGGGGCCCAACATCCGCGACACTGATCACATTGCCGAGCGCGCAGTCGTGCCGGCCGGGCCGTTCGGCCCATGTCGATGGGTCTTGGACACCGGCATCCGGCGGCAATGCGCAAGCGAAGAGATGGTTCGACCCAGCAGCGACACTTCGGTTCAGGAGGACCAGACCGACGCCCACCGCCGACGCGCAAGCGGCGAGTTCGTGCGGGGCGTCAGCGGGTTTCGCCACGCAATCGGCAACAACGATTTTCCAGCGGAACCCGGCCGCTATCACCTCTTCGTCGCGCTGAATTGCCCGTGGTGCCACCGTGTCGTGCTGGTCCGCAGCATGCTGGGCCTGCAGCAGAGCATCACGATGGACGTGGCCTTTCCCAACCGCACGGGCGCGGACGACCCGGCCGGGCCAAACCTTTGGGAGTTTGCCCCGCATCGCATCGCGACCCTGACCGGCACGACACTGTCCGAGTGCACGCCCGAGACGGCGACCGGCCATGGCCGGCGGCTGGCGAAGGAGATCTACGGTGCCGAGGGATCGGACGAGCAGTCCGTCCCGATCCTCTACGACAAGCTGGCCCGGCGCATCGTGAACAACGAAAGCGCCGAGATACTGCGGATGCTCGACGCCCATGCCGGGGCGCTCGGCGGTGCCCAGCCCGAGTTGCGGCCGTCGCTCTTTCCCGACGACGCCACCTTGAGGGCCGAGATCGGGCACCTGAACGACCTGATCTACGTCGCCATCAACAACGGCGCCTACAAGGCCGGTTTTTCCTCCGATCAGTCGGTCTATGCCGCGGCATTCGAGGCCTATTTCAAGGCGCTCGATCAGTTGGAAGAGCGGCTGGCAGACGGTCGCCCGTTCCTGACCGGCGATCGCGTGACCGAGGCCGATCTGCGGCTCTTCCCGACCCTCTTTCGCCACGACCCGGTCTACTATCTGCGCATGAAGCTGAACGGCGCCCGCATCCTCGATTATCCGCATCTCTGGCGGTGGGTCTGCCGTTTCTACGCGCTCGACGGCGTCGCCGACAGCAGCTCGCTGATCCATTGTCGGCAAGGCTATTTCGGCCGCTCATGGAACGGCGTGATCCCGCTCGGTCCGACGAAACCGATGCCCTACCCCGACGCCTACGCCCACCCGGAACTGTCTTCACGCTGAGGGCGTGATCCTGCCCGAGCAGACAACATGCTGGCCCAGGCCTGACCGAAACCAGGAACGGCATCATACTAGGTCGCAGAAGCTAGCCGCGCTGACACCATCATCACCGCAGAGCCTGCCGGGCTTGCTAGAGGGCCAGAATGCGCCGTCCCCACGCGCCGGAGCGAGCCAGACCACCCGCATGTCCCTTCGCTTCATGATCACTGGCAGAGAGCAGACACCGCCGTGGATCGCGGCGCGCCACGACGCTTTAGCCCATCGGCCGCACAAGCAGACGGGCGGCGACCCGCTACGTCGCAAGGGTCCGTCGGAGCGCCACAGGCAGCGCTCACTTGCCGACGACATCGCGATAGGGCGCACTCGTCTTGCCCGCCAGACCACGGATGATCCCCACGGCATAGGCGATGCGCCGTCGGCCGGAGACCTGCAAGCGCAGGCCGCGAACGGCGTGGATCGGGCGCATCAAGACCGAGATCACCACCTCGAGCCCGCCATGTGCCGCACGGCCGATCGCCTTCGGCAGATAGCGCAGACAGGCGGCTGGCAGTCCGCGTCGGCGGCGCATGGCGCGCATATTGTTCTCACCGACGCGCCGCGCCCGGTCGAGGTGGAAAGAGAGCGTCAGCCGCGCCGCCGGCCATGTCTCGCAGACCGCCATCGCCGCAGCCCATTCGATCCGCACGCCTGCAGCCACGGCGCGGCGGAACAGGTCGTCGTCAGAGCCGCCGGTGAAGCGCAGCCGCTCGTCGAAGGACAGCGCTAGACCGTCCGGGCGGAACAGCCGCGCGGCCGCCGCCGTGTTGTTGGTGGCCGCCGTACCCAGCGCCGTACCGTCGCGCCTGCGCTTGGCCTTGGGCGGCGGCATCCAGTCGGGCCGGGACGCCGCCAACACGATCTCGACCGGGCCGGTATAGACATCGGCCGTCCCGCGCGCGACCGCCGCCTTGAGCGCCGCGGTCCAGCCCGGCAGCACGGTCTCGTCGTCATCGACGAAGACGATCCAGTCTGCGTCGCGCGCCAACGCAGCGGCGACGGCGGCGTTGCGGGCCTGCGGGATGCCAAGGCGCGGCTCATGAACATAGACGACCGGCACCGCATCGGTATCGAGCGCGCGCACGGCCGCCGCGCAAGACGGCTCAACGTCGTTCTCCACCACCACGATCAGCACTGCGCCCGAACCCCGGTCGCCGGCCGCGTCACCGATAATCGACGCGAGGCAGGCCTGCAGCATCGTCGGGCGCTCGCGCGTGCAGACGGTGACGGCGATGCGCGGCGCGTCCGCGCGCGGTCCTGGCTGCGGGTTTGCCGTCATCCGGGCCGAAGCGACGGGCCCTAGCCGTCGCCCTTTAGGCTGGACTGGAACTCGCGCCATTCGCCGGCGCTAAGGCCGCTGGTCTCTTGGCTCACCGCCTCGCCGGCCAGCATGCGGCGCAGGCATGCCATCGCGGGCGCCGAGAATTGCACGGCGTTCAGACGATAATCCTCGAACGCGGCCCAGGTCGCGGGAACCCAGTCGCGCACGACCGCGCCGATCGCCTCGGCATAGGCCCGGATCTCGTACTGCGCATGGGCATCGGCGCGCAGGCGCAGGAAGTGCAGCAGGTTGTGCAGGTCGGTTTTCCAGTACCACTGGGTGTATACCGATGCTGGCAGCGTCATCCGCGCCAGTTCCCGCGCAAGACCCGGCCCGTCAGGGTCCATGAGCCCCTCGTAGGTGCCGTAGGTGCGGCCCGCCTCCTCGGCAAGGGCCGCCCGCACCGCCTCCGCCTCCTCGGCCGCCAGCAGATCGCCCCGGCCCTGCCGGTTGGTGACGGCCTGGCGCGCCATATGCTCGGCCGCCGGCACGTAGAACTCCCGGTCGAGGATCGAGTAGCGCGCCGAGATCTCGTTTACATTGGCCGTGCGGTGGCGGATCCACTGGCGCGCCACGAAGATCGGCAGCTTCACGTGGAGCTTGATCTCGCACATCTCAAACGGGGTCGAGTGCCAGTGGCGCATCAGATAGCGGATCAGCCCGGCATCGTCGCGCGCGGACTTGGTGCCCCGGCCATAGGACACCCGTGCCGCCTGCACGATGGCCGCGTCGTCGCCCATATAGTCGATCACCCGCACGAAACCGTGGTCCAGCACGGGGATGGCCTCGCCGAGCCGCGCGTCCAGCGCCGGCACCGCCGTCCGCTCCAGCCGTTGTGCCTCTCCACTTTCCGACGCGGTCGGATTTTGCTCCTCATCACGCGACATGTCATTCATGGAGAGCCCTTTCGACCAATCAGCAACAAGCTTGCGACCACCGTCGTGAGGTCGACCACCCTGGACTGATACACTACTCCCCTGTGGACGAAGCTGTGGGCGAAGAAAAAGGATCGGGGACAACCGCGGTCCATCTCTGTGGACAAAACCAAGCGACACGAGGACACCATGGCCACCCGCTACCTGCACACGATGATCCGGGTTCATGACCTGGAGAAGACCAAAGCCTTCCTCGAGACCTATTTGGGCCTTGAGGAGACGCGTCGCATGGACAGCGAGCAGGGCAAGTTCACCCTGGTCTTCATGGCGCCGCCGGGCGAGCCCGACAAGCCGGTGGAGCTGACCTATAACTGGGACAGCGACGAGGACTATGGCCATGGCCGCGCCTTCGGGCACCTCGCCTATGGCGTCGACGACATCTACGCAACCTGCCAGCGCATGATGGACGACGGTATCACCATCAACCGCCCGCCGCGCGACGGCCGCATGGCCTTCGTGAAGACGCCAGACGGCATCTCGATCGAGCTGCTGCAAAACGGTGAACGCATGGCCCCGGCCGAGCCCTGGGCGAGCATGGGCAATACCGGCAGTTGGTGAACCCTGGCAGCTGATCAGGGTAACGTTGGCGCGGCAGCTTCGGCCGCCCCAGGCACGGTAGCGTGCCAGAGGTGTCATCGGGCCGTTGAAGAGCGCCTAGGGCCGCGCTCCAGGAACGCTGCCAACGCTCGGCCATCGGGCCATCGGGATGGCCCGGCGCGACCGCCAGCGGCGCCGGACATGATGACGCTACAAGAAGGCGAGAGGCGGCTGGACGCCTCCGACAGCGGCGGTCATCCTGCTTGGCATGAAGTCGCTCCTCGCCACCGTCATAGGGTTCACGCTCGCCACCACCGCTGCCGAGGCGTCGAACTGCAAGCTCGCGCTGGCGCTCGGGCTCGATATCTCCTCCTCGGTCAACGAGATGGAGTACCGATTGCAGCTCGACGGGCTGGCCGATGCGCTCAGCCACGAGCTAGTGAAGGAGGCGATCCTGACGCCCGAGGGCAGCGGTATCGCGGTCATCACCTATGAATGGTCGGGCTATGCCCAGCAGGACCTGATCACCGGCTGGACGTTTCTCGGCAGTTCCGCCTCGATCGACGCCTATGCCGCGCAGCTTCGGGCGCATACCCGCGTCTATGCCGACTTTCCCACGGCCGTCGGGAAGGCGCTTGAGTTCGGGGCCCGCCTGTTCGACAGCGCTCCCGACTGCCTGCGTCGCACGATCGACCTTAGCGGCGATGGCGAGAACAATGACGGCATCGATGCAGGGGCCGTTCGCTCGACCGGCCTGTTGGACGGCATCACGATTAACGGCCTGGTAATCCTCGGCGCCTACCCGAACCCGGCCATCTATTACCGGGGGCAAGTGATGCAGGGCCCTGACGCATTCGTCGCCCTCGCCAGGGATTTCACCGACTACCGGCGTGTCATGCTGGGCAAGCTGCTGCGCGAGGTCGACCAGCAATTGATCCTGGGCGAGGTGTTCGAGGAGGCGCCGGGACCCGGCGGGACGCCGATCCCAACCGGCGCGGGGCGGCTCAGGTGACGCTGCGTGGCCACCTTGCGGCGCTCGCCCTCGGCCTGACGTTCGGCGCCCTCTCCGGCGGCACGCCGGCGCGCGCGCAGGCCTGCGGGCTCGAGCTCATCCTCGCGCTTGACGTGTCGGGCTCGATCGACGCGGCCGAGTTCATGCTGCAGGCCGGCGGTCTGGCCGATGCCTTCGAGCATGCCGACGTCGTCGCCGCGGTCGAGGCGGTGGAGGGCGGGGTGCTGATCACGATGACCCACTGGTCCGGCGCCTCGCGCCAGCGCCAGATGATCGGCTGGCACCACGCGACAGACCGCGGCTCGCTGGGCGCGCTTGCCGCGGCGATCCGGAACGCGGGCCGGGCCTGGCGGAACTTCTCGACCGCGATCGGCGAGGCGGTGGACCACGCTGTCGCCATCGGCCAGGACGCGCCGCTCACATGCGATCGCCGTGTGATCGACGTCTCGGGCGATGGCGTCTCGAACGAGGGGCGCGCGCCGGCCCCGATCAGCGACGCCGCCGCGGCGGTCGGCTACACGATCAATGCGCTGGTGATCCGCGGCGCCATCCCCGATCCGGTCGAGCACTACGCCACCGAGGTCATCGCCGGCCCCGGCGCCTTCGTCGAGATCGCGGAGGGCTAT
>JBCCSW010000022.1:0-19561 GCA_039199465.1 Pseudomonadota bacterium | reverse complement strand
CCAGCGCGTGCCGAACGGACGCGCCGGGATCGGGGCGACCGTGCCGATACCCTGCCGCCCGATCTCCTGATACCTGCCGCCTGAGCGTCCTGGCCTAACCGGCCGCAGCGGCGGCCGCGCGCAGGGCGTATTTCTGGATCTTGCCCGTCGAGGTCTTGGGCAGCGTGCCGAACACCACCTCGCGCGGCGCCTTGAAATGCGCCAGCCGCTCGCGGACGTGGTCGATCAGCTCTGCCGCGCTCGTCTCGGCCCCGGCATTCAGCTCCACATGCGCGACGGGCCGTTCGCCCCATTTCTCGTCGGGCACGCCGATGACCGCGGCCAGCGCCACGGCGGGATGCGAGGCCAAGGCGTTCTCGACCTCGATCGAGGAGATGTTCTCCCCGCCCGAGATGATGATGTCCTTCGCGCGGTCGCGGAGCTGGATGCGCCCATCCGGATGGCAGACCGCGAGGTCGCCCGACCGGAACCAGCCCGAGCCGAGCGCGGCCTCGGTCGCCTCGGGATCGCGGTGATAGCCCTTCATCACGACGTTGCCGCGGAACATCACCTCGCCCATCGTCTGACCGTCGCGCGGCACCGGTGCCAGCGTTGCGGGGTCGAGCACCTCCAGTGCCTCCAGCGCACCGTAGCGCAGGCCCTGGCGCGCCTTCAGCCGCGCCTGTTCGGCAATCGGCAGGGCCCACCATTCGGGAAGCCATTCGTTGATGACGGCGGGGCCATAGACCTCGGTCAGGCCGTAGACATGCACGACCTCGATCCCAGCCTCGGCCATGGCTGCCAGGATCGCCTCGGTAGGCGGTGCCGCGGCCGTCCAGAACCTGAGCTGGTGGTCGATGGCCGGCCGCTCGTCGGCCTGCAGCAGCGTCGACATGACGATCGGCGCGCCGCACATCAGCGTCACCCGGTGGCGGGCGATCGCGTCCCACATCGCCTCGGCCCGCACCTGACGCAGGCAGACCTGCGTGCCACCGGCCATGACGATGGACCAGGGGAAGCACCAGCCGTTGCAGTGGAACATCGGCAGCGTCCACAGATAGACCGGCGGCTCGGCAAGGCGGGCATGCAGCAGGTTGCCTTGGGCCAGCAGAGTGGCGCCGCGGTGGTGATAGAGCACGCCCTTCGGCCGCCCCGTGGTGCCGGAGGTATAGTTCAGCGTGATCGTGTCCCACTCGTCGCGCGGCATTAGCCAGTCGAAGCCGGGATCGCCGCCGGCCAGGAACGTCTCGTACTCGGTGCCGAGGGCATGGGGCGCGGGCTCGGTCGGGTCGGACCAGGTCACGACCTGGGGCTTTGATCCCACCATGCGCGCCAAGGCATCGGTCAACAGCGGAACCAGCGCGGCGTCGCAGATCACCAACTCAGACGGTGCGTGATCGAGGATATAGGCGATCTCCTCAGCCGAGAGCCGGGTGTTGATGGCATTCAGGACGCAGCCGCCCATGGCGATACCGAAATGGGCCTCGACCATCGGCGGCGTGTTGAACAGCAGGGCCGAGACGACCGCGCCGGGCTTCAGCCCCGCTTGCCGGACGGCCGAGCCCAACTGCCGGGCGCGGGCATAGAGCGTGGCGTAATCCGTGACCGCGCCGCCATGGATCACGGCAGCGCGGTCGGGATGCACCAGCGCCGACCGTTCGAGTGCGCCGAGCGGGGTCAGAGGCTGGTGATTGGCTTGCCGGCGCGGCATCGGCGTCGTGGACATAGCGGCTTGGCCCTCTGCTGCATCATGGCCCGCGGATACGATCGCTACGAGACGTGGGCCCCGCACGCCTGTCAAACACCAAGGCGCTCTGGCGCCTGATGCCCGACCGCCACCGGCAGCGGCGCGTTTCGGGATCGCGCGCAAGGCGCCGCGATTAGCGCTCGACAGCGCCGTCGCCTTCGTCCCAGGCTCGCGACGGCCTGCGATGACAGGCCGGTGACGCCCCGGTGACGCCCCGTTGGCAGACCAGTGACCAACCGGTGATCGACTAGTGTAGGGCCATTCTGCGGGAGGGGGGCCATGGCGGCGCTCAACGGCAAGGCCGCGATTGTCACCGGCGCGGGCGGGGCGATCGGCAGCGCGATCGCCCGACGTCTGCTGGAGGACGGGGCGAGCGTTCTGCTGACCGACGAGAGCGACGCGGCACTGACGAAATCGCATGAGGCCCTGAAAAGCGAGGGCCACCACCTCGGCAAGTTCCACTGCAAGATCGAGGACAAGCTGGGCGCGACCAACCTGGTCGCCGCCACCATCGACAGTTTCGATCGCATCGACATCCTGGTGAATATCCCGCGCGCAACGCAGCCCGGCGCCTTTGCATCACTCTCGGGCGCCTCGCTCTCGGAGGCGCTGAACCTGAACGTCGTCAGTTCGTTCCTGCTTGGACAGGCCGTGTCGCGCCGGATGATCGAGCTCGGCGCAGACGACGATGCCTTCGGCGGCGCGATCCTTAATGTCAGTTCTATCGCCGCACGGCGGACGGTGCCGGAGTTGCTGGCATATTCGGTCTCATGCGCTGCGCTCGACCAGCTGACGCGGTCGATGGCCGCCGATCTGGCCGAGCACAAGATACGCGTGAACGGCATAGCGCTTGGCGCGGTGATGAGCGAGCGCATGCGCGTCGCGATGCGCGAGCGCGAGGATCTGAGGAGCGAGCTGATCCGCGTGACGCCCCTCGGCCGCATCGGCGAGGCAGAGGAGGCGGCCGAGGTCGCTTGTTTCCTTGCGAGCCCGCGGGCCAGCTTCCTGACCGGCCAGATCATTACCGTAGATGGCGGGCGATCCGTGCTGGACCCGCTGGCAAGCCCGATCCGTTAGGGGCCCTTCGCCGCATGCGAGCCCCCAAGCGGGCCTGAGCCACCAGGCCGTAGCGGCCGGACCGGCACCCGCTGGCCGGGCGGCATCACCGCGACGGGAAGCCGGCTGCAACCGATTGCCGGCAGCGACGCCGCAACGCCGTCCGGCACGCGACCTTAGGTCTTGTCACCGTCGCGCGGCAGGTTGAACAGGCTGTCGGGATCGATGCTCTCGCCTTCCTCGCCCTTGTCGCCAGCCTCCGCGCCACGCGGGTCGTCGAGACTGAAGTTCTCCAACCCGCGGATCGCGGTCGGCAGCGCCTGCTCCAACGGCTCCTCCTCGCGCGCCAGCGCCTCGTCGGCCGAAAGCAGCGACATCCGATCCTCGGCCGTCGGCACCGCCTCGGAGGCGCGCGCCTTCTTCTCGGCCGCCTCTCGCACTGCCGCGTCCAGGTCGATCTGCCGGCACAGGCCCAGTGCCACGGGGTCGACCGGCTGCAGGTTCGAGTAGTTCCAGTGCGACTTGTCCCGGATCGACTGGATCGTCGGCTTCGTCGTGCCGATCAGTTTGGCGATCTGGCGGTCCTCCAGCTCGGGGTGGTAGCGTACCAGCCAGGCGATCGAGGCCGGCCGATCCTGCCGCTTCGAGACCGGCGTGTAGCGCGGCGCCTTCTTGCGCGGCTCGGGCGCTAGCGCGCGCTTGATCATGCGCAGCCGCGCGACGGGATCGGTCTCGCAGCGCTTGATCTCGGTCGTGGTCAGCTGGTTCGAGGCGACCGGGTCCAGGCCCTTGATGCCGACGGCCACCTCGCCATCGGCGATGCCCGAGACTTCGAGCTCGTGCATGCCGCAGAAATCGGCGATCTGCCGAAAGGTCAGCGTGGTGTTGTCGACCAGCCAGACGGCGGTCGCCTTCGGCATCAGCGGCAGGTCGGTGCTCATCGCGCTCTCCTCGTCGGTTCTCTGTCAGCTCGCGCGGCCGGCGTTATGGCGCCCGTCCGTCGCGCGGCCATCCGTCTCGCATCCGGACCGCAAAGGCCTGCCCCGCGCCCGACGCGGCTTGCCGCCACTGTCGGACCCCAGCGCACACGCCCTTGCGGTCATGAACGGGATAGGGGTGATATACGCGTATCGTCGAGGATTGGAAGCGCCGGAAGGATGATGCCGCGACACACGCCCCGAACCGCCGCGCGGCGCGCGGTCGGCCTGATCGCGCTGGTGCTGCTGGCCATGCCCTGGGCGGCGGCGCAGACCGGTGCGCAGGCGCAAAGCCGCGGGACGGCGGGCGATTTTGACTATTACGTGCTGGCGCTCAGCTGGCAGCCGTCGTGGTGCGCGTCCGAGGGCGACAGCCGCGATGCGCCGACCTGTGCGCCGGGGATGACGCGCGGGTTCACGCTGCATGGGCTGTGGCCGCAATATGTCGATGGGTGGCCCGAGTGGTGCGAGCGGGTGACCCGCGATCCGCGCCGGTCAGAGACGGCGGCGATGACCGATATCATGGGCTCGGGCGGGTTGGCCTGGCACCAGTGGAAGAAGCACGGTCGCTGCACCGGGCTTGCGCCCGAGCAGTACTTCGCGCTGGCACGCCGGGCCTGGGACCAGGTGACCCGCCCGGCGCTGCTTCGTCAGGTGGACCGCGTCCTGACGGTGTCCCCCGACGCGGTGGAGGAGGCTTTTCTGGAGGCCAACCCGGTGCTCGACGCCACATCGGTGGGCGTGACCTGCAGGGACGGGCGCATCGCCGAAGTCAGGATCTGCCTGGACCGGGGGCTAAACCCGCGGCCCTGCAGTGGCCCGGCGGCGCGCGTTTGTACGCGCCCTGCGCGACTGCCGCCGATGCGCTAAGGCACGGCGAAGGACCGTCAGACCGCGTCCGAGAAACGCGTCACGGCGTCGGCGAACAGGGCCGGATCGACATTGCCGCCGGTCACCACGGCGATCACCGTATCGGCATCGACCGCCTCCGAGAACAGCGCGGCGGCAAGGCCGATCGCGCCACCCGGCTCGGCCACGATCTTGAGGCGCTTGAACGCGGCCGCCATGGCACGCATCGCGGTGTCGTCGTCGATGGCCAGGGGCGGTGCCATCCGCGGGGCGAGGATCGGCCAGGTCAGCTGCCCGGGCGCCGGCGTGATGATCGCGTCGCAGATCGAGGCCGGCGTGCCGGCCGGCACCGGCACGATGCGTCCGGCGGCATGGCTCATCCGCCAATCGTCCCAGCCGACCGGCTCGACCGGGCGCACCCTCAGCGACGGCGCCTCGGCCTCCAACGCCAGCGAGATCCCGGCGGAAAGGCCACCGCCACCGGTGCAGACCAGCACCTCGGCATCCGCGACGCCGGCCTCGCCAGCCTGTCGCGCGATCTCAAGGCCCGTGGTGCCCTGGCCCGCGATCACCATGGGCTCGTCATAGGGCTTGATCAGGGTCAGGCCGCGTTCCTCGGCAAGAGCGCGGCCCTGTGCCTCGCGGCTCTCGCCGCCTGCCCGGTCGTAGAGGACGACCTCGGCGCCGTGGGCACGCGTGTTGGCGATCTTCAGTGCAGGGGCGTCGGCGGGCATGATGATCACCCCCGGCGCCCCCAACCGTTCGGCCGCATGGGCCAGGCCCTGGGCGTGGTTGCCCGAGGAATAGCCGATTACCCCGCGCGCCCGCGTCTCGGCATCGAGCGCGGTCAAGGCCGACCAGGCGCCGCGGAACTTGAAGCTGCCGGTCAGCTGCAGGCACTCGGCCTTCACCAGGACGCGGCGACCGGCGAGACGGTTCAGGAACGGGCTCTCCAAGAGCGGCGTGACGCGCGCGACGCCGGCCAGGCGTCCGGCGGCGGCACGGATATCGTCGATGCTGGCGGCCAGGACGTCGCCCAGGTGATCGGCGCTCATGACACGCTCTCCAACAGTCCGGTGATTGCCGCCAGGGCTGGCGGTTCGTCGAGTATCGGCACATGGCCCCGATTATCCAGCGTGATCGCCACCATATCGGGATGGCGGCGCTGCATCTCCTCCAGGGTCGCTGCCGACAGGATGTTCGACCGGCCGCCGCGGATGGCGACCAGCGGCACCGGGGCCAGTGCATCGAAGAACGGCCAGAGATCGGGCTGTTCGGCGGCGAAGGCGCGCTCCACCGGCTCGGCCAGGCGCGGGTCGTAGGACAGCGCTGGCCGCCCCTCGCCATCCACATGGAACAGCCGGCGCGCCAGATCGCGCCAGTCGGCCTGCGCGAAATCGGGATAGACGTCATGCAGCGTTGCGGCGAGCGCTGCGGCGACCTCCTCCATCGTCTCCGCCTGCGGTGTGCGACCGATATAGCCGCGAATGTTGTCCAAGCCCTCGCGCTCGATCACGGGGCCGATATCGTTCAGTACCACGCCGGCCAGCCGGCCGGGGGCCAGCGCTGTCATGCCCATCGCCAGAAGACCGCCGCGCGAGGTGCCGACGATGATCGCGCGCTCGATCTCCAGATGGTCGAGCAGGGCGATGGCGTCGCCTGCTTCCACCGGGACCTGATACTCGGCCAACGGATCGGCCGCCCAGTCGCTGCGACCCCGGCCGCGGCTGTCCAGACGGATCACCCGGTGGGTGCCGACCAGCCTGCCCGCCAGCGGCGCGAAATCGCGCGCGTCCCGGGTCAGCCCTGCAAGGCAGAGGACCGGCAGGCCCGTGGGCGCATCCGGCCCCTCGTCGTCATAGACCAGACCGCGGCCGTCGACCGCCGCAAAGCGCTGACCCGAGGCGGTGAAGGGCTTGGGGGCGCGGGTCTTGGGGGCGCTAGTCTTGGGGCCGCGGGTCTTGGGAGCCGGGCTTCCCGGCGCCGGGTCTTGGGCGTCCGGGCTCTCTGCCGACCGGGTCTCTCGCGCGTGGGTCACAGGCTCTCCACGGTGTTGGGCAGGCGGGTCAGGTTCTCGGCCATGAATTCCGGACGCCAGGGCATGCGGTCCAGCGGTTCGCTGCGGCGGTTGACCCACAGCGTGCGGAAGCCGAAGCCCGCGGCTGCGCAGGCGTCCCAGCAGTTGGACGACACGAACAGCACGTCGCGCCGGGGCAGGCCGAAGACGTTCTCGACCAGCGCATAGACGGCTGGATCGGGCTTGAAGACGCCAACCTGTTCGGCCGACAGCACGGCATCGAAGACATCGCCGAGCTCTGCGCTGTCCACCGCAGCCTCCAGCATGTCCGGTGCGCCGTTCGAGAGGATGGCAAGCCGCATGCCCTGCGCCTTGAGCGAGGACAGGACGCGATGAACCTCACCATAGGGCTTCAGCTCCCAATAGAGCTGCAGCAAGCGCGCGCGCAGATCCTCGTTTCCGCCGAGACCATGCGCCTCCAGCG
This sequence comes from Pseudomonadota bacterium, assembly GCA_039199465.1. Lineage (GTDB taxonomy): Bacteria > Pseudomonadota > Alphaproteobacteria > Rhodobacterales > Rhodobacteraceae > Thermohalobaculum. Next base: position 12,452 of record JBCCSW010000022.1, on the reverse strand, counting down.
CGAAATCCAGAGCTTGGCTCGTCACCGTCCAGAAATCCGTGTGGCAGCCATAGGCGGCGCGCAGCCAGGAATAGCCGAGTTGCTTCTGCCGCCAGGTCTCGGCCAGCGCCGGGCCGTGTTCGGCGAGCGTCTGGAACGCGTCCTCGCCCGCTGCGTCGCGCACGGCGGCACCGACATCGAACAGCGTGCCGTAGGCGTCGAAGACGCAGATCGAGATGGCCATGGCACGCTCCGCTTATCGACGAACGATGATTGCCGAGAGTGGCCGGTGCGCGCTGCCTAGGCAATGACCACGTCACGGCTGCGGGAGGCGTAGTCGGCGCGCAGGTCTCGGCTACGGCGGGCGCGCTTCAGATCAGACGACGAGGCGCTGCTCGACCTGTTCGACCACCCCGAAGACGCGGCGATAGCGGGCCACTTCCTCGGGCGGGCCCATCGCCTTGGCGGGGTTGTCCGACAGCTTCACCGTGCCGCGCCCCTCGGCATCGGCGACCTTGCAGACCAGCGAGAAGGGATCGAGCCGCCGATCGGCCGCGAAGCCGCGAAAATCGTTGGTGAGCAGCGTGCCCCAGCCGAAGCTGACCATGCAGCGGCCCGAAAAGCGGTGATGCAGCGCCTCGATCCGCTCGACATCCAGGCCGTCGGAGAAGATGAGCCGCTTGTCGCGCGGGTCCTGTCCGTGACGGCGCCACCAGTCGATGACGTATTCGGCGTTCTCCTCCGGGCTGCCGCTGTCGATGCGCACGCCGGTCCAGCCCGCCAACCAGTCGGGCGCGCCTTCAAGAAAACCGCGGGTGCCGAAGGTGTCCGGCAGCACGATGCGCAGGTTGCCGGCATAATCGTCCTGCCAGTCCGCCAGCACGTCGTAAGGCGCGCGGGCCAGCGCCGCGTCGTCGCGGGCCAGCGCGGCATAGACCATGGGCAGCTCATGGGCGTTGGTGCCGATCGCCTCCAGCTCGCGCCGCATCGCGATCAGGCAGTTCGAGGTGCCGACGAAACCGTCGCCCAGCCCCTCCTCCATCGCCTGAACGCACCAGTCGTGCCACAGGAAGCTGTGCCGCCGACGGGTGCCAAAATCGGCGATCTTGACGTCGTCGAGGGCACGCAGGCGTTCGATCTTCTCCCAAACCCGCGTCATAGCGCGGGCATAGAGGACCTGAAGCTCGAATTTGCCCATCCGGTCGAGCACGGCGCGCGAGCGCAGCTCCATCAGGATCGCGAGCGCTGGCACCTCCCAGAGCGAGGCTTCGACCCATGACCCCTCGAAGGTCAGCTCGTACTGATCGCCGACCCGTTCCAGATGGTAGTCGGGAAAACGGAATTCCTCGAGCCAGTCGATGAACTCGGGCGTGAACATCTGCCGCCGGCCATAGAAGGTATTGCCGCGCAGCCAGGTGCTCTCGCCCCGCGACAGGCGCAGACCACGCAAATGGTCGAGCTGCGCGCGCAACGCGTCCTCATCGATCAGGAGGGCCAGCGGCACCGAGCGGTCGCGATTGATTACCCGGAACGTCGCGCGGGTGGTCGGATGGTGGCGCAGGATGCTCTGCGCCATCAGCAGCTTGTAGAAATCGGTATCCAGGACGGAGCGTACGATCGGGTCGATCTTCCAGGAGTGATCGTAGACCCGCTTCGCGATATCGGTCATGGGCACGGCCCCGTTGTCACCTGTCGCCTTACGATCTTAGGGCGGTCGGCGCCGGCTATCACCTGATTTATCGGCCGCATCGGATACAGCCGTGCGGGCGATGTCCGGGCGCAGGTTAACGTCCCGCGGCCGTCATCATACCGCCTGACGCGTGACCGGCGATCTGCTATCGCCCCGACAGACAGACGCGACCCTGACCCGACCGCTTCCCCCACGCTACGCATGGACCTGCCATGGATGTCGATCTCCCACGCCGCCTCGCCGCCGAGGCTCTCGGCACCGGGCTTTTGGTCTGCACGGTCGTGGGCTCGGGCATCATGGCCGAGACGCTGACAGCCGACACGGCGCTGGCGCTGCTTGGCAACACGCTGCCGACCGGCGCGATCCTGGTGGTGCTGATCACCATCCTGGGGCCGATCTCGGGGGCGCATTTCAACCCCGCGGTAACGGCGGCGATGCTGGTCCGGCGGACGCTGCCGGGCGCCGAGGCCGGCGCCTATGTCACGGCGCAGATCGCGGGCGGCATCATCGGCACGCTGATCGCCCATGCGATGTTCGACGTTGCGATCCTGCAGGCCTCGGGTACCGCGCGGACCGGCCCGGCACAGTGGTTCGCCGAGGTCGTCGCCACCTTCGGCCTGGTCTTCGTCATCCTGCTCGCGCTGGCCCAGCGGTCGTCGGCGATCCCGTGGCTGGTCGGCCTTTACATCACCGCGGCCTACTGGTTCACCGCCTCGACGTCGTTCGCAAACCCCGCGGTGGCGATTGCCCGGGCCTTCACCGATACCTTCTCGGGCATCAGGCCCGTTGACCTGCCGGGTTTCATCCTGGCCGAGCTGGCAGGCGCCATGCTCGCCGTGGCACTGGCCGGGTGGCTGGCCGGACCAGCGCGGCTGGCCCGGGAAGCCGGAGAGGAAGGGGGCGCCGCGCGCTAATCCCGGGCCTGCGGCTTGGGTCTGCCACGAGCGGCCTGTAGCTCACCACATGCCGCGGGCGAGGTCCTTCTCGATCGTCATCGGCCCGGCGTTGCCCGACAGACGGGTGCGGTAGACATAGATCCCCTCCATCACCCGCTGGACGTAGTTGCGTGTCTCGGAGAACGGGATCATCTCCATCCAGTCGATGATGTCGATCTCGCCCAGCAGCGGATTGCCGTAATCGATGACCCAGTTGTCGACCCGGCCCTTGCCCGCGTTGTAGGCGGCCGCCGCAAGCACGTAGGAGCCTTCGAACTGCTCGATCCGCCGCGCCAGGTAGGTCTGGCCCAGCGTCGCGTTGTAGCGCCAGTCCGCCAGCAGACGCGCGGGCTCGTAGGGCAGGTCGAGCCAGCTCGCGACCTTCTTGGCGGTCGCCGGCATCAGCTGCATCAGACCGCGCGCGCCGACGCGGCTGATCGCACGAGGATTGAGCTCGGTCTCCTGGCGGGCCAGCGACATGGTGAGGGCGGGCTCGACCCGATCGGCCGCGGCTGCGAGATCGGTGACCGGGTAATAGGCGTCCATGATCACATGGCCGCGCCGTGCCGCCTGCTTGGCCAGGCGCACCGCGTAATGCGGCGCGTCCATCGCCAGCGCCATCGACGCTGCCGCACCCAGGGTCTGCGAGCCCTCTAGCGTGTTGCCCAGATGGCGGAAGGCCTGCCAGGCTAGGCTGCTCTCACCGGCATAATGCACGATGGCCGCCATTCGGACCGCGTCCCCCGCCAGCCCGTCCGCCTGGCGCCAGCCTGGAAGCGCTCGGCCGATCAGCGACGGATCGCCCGGCGCATCGATACGCGCCGCTGCAAGCTGGCCATAGAAGCTGGTCTGGAACCGCGCCGCTGAGGCATAGGCCGCCTCGGCCGCGGCGGCGTTGCCCAGCGCCTCCTGCGCGCGGCCTATCCAATAGCCGGCGCGGCCGTTCGAGATCGGCGTATCGACCAGCGGTGCGAAAGCCTCGAAATGGCGGAGCGCCGTCGCCGGCTCGTTCAGCAGCCGCAGCGCCACCCAGCCGGCCACCCATTGCAGATCGGCATGGTTGTAGCCGATCTCGGGCCCGGTAAAGCCGTTGGCGGCCAGGCGATAGGCAAGGCGCCCGCGCCCCTGCCGGGCCGCCCGACGTGCCAGGACGAGGCGTTGGCGGGCATAGCGACCGGGATCGGCGAGCATATCCTCGGATGTCGAGATCTCGTCGAGATAGATCTCCGCCTCGTCCCAGTCGCGACGATCGTAAAGGCGGTCGAAGCGGCGCCAGCGTGCCAACGCCTCGCCGCTCAACTGTCGGATGTTGGTCGGGCCCGACCGCGTGCCGAGGACCGAGGTCCGGAGCTGATCCTGGCCCGGCCAATCGGACCGGCGCGCGATGAAGGATTGGTATTCGGCCACGCTGCCGGCACCGGCGCGGAGCTTTCGCCACAGGACGATATCGCGGACCACGGGGTCGCCGGAGGTCGCCGCCAGCGCCTCGGCCGCCTGCCAGTCGTCGCTTTCGCCGGCGTCCAGCGCCTCGCGGACCACATCGCCATGGCGCTGCGCCGCCTGCAGATCCAACGCCCCTATGGCAGCCGTCGCCGCGGGCGTCGCCGAGATCCCCAAGAAAACCGTACTGCACACCAAGCCGATGACCGCGTCGCGCCACTGCAAGACCCCGAGGCGCCCGCAAAGAAGTCGAGCCATCATGTGCTCCTATCCCCTCTCCCGGCGGAATTGCCGGCTCGCTGTTGATCCCCTCCCGATACCGGATCGGCACCGTCACCCCGCGGGCGACCATAACAGAGCAGCTAAGCCTGACACACAGTCGATCGAGTGAACGCGCGGCGCCGTGATCAATTCATGGCGCCTGGAATGGAGGGGCGCATCAAACGGGCGCACTGGGCGGGCGCATCGGGCGGGCGCATCGGGCGCGGCCTCGGGGCCGGCCGCAGCATCGCCCAAGGGCCGCTCCTCCTTGCCTCCCGCCCCGGCCACCGCTAGGACCGGCGCGCCCAAAACGCCCCGACAAGCGCCAGAGAGACCGGTCGGCGCGCTTCAGGAGAGACAGCATGTCATCGCCATCGCTTCGCGGATCGATCCCGGCCCTGGTCACGCCGATGGCGGCTGGTAAAGTCGATGAGGACGCCCTGCGCTCCCTCGTCGAGTGGCAGATCGGCGAGGGCAGCCATGCGCTGGCCCCTTGCGGCACCACCGGAGAGAGCCCGACGCTCTCGCATGAAGAGCATCGCCGCGTCGTCGATATTGTGATCGAGACGGCGGCGGGCCGGGTGCCGGTGATCGCCGGCGCGGGTTCGAACGCCACGGCCGAGGCGGTGGGCCTCGCCCAACATGCAGAGAGCGCGGGCGCCGATGCGCTGCTGGTGGTGACGCCGTACTACAATAAGCCGACGCAGGCCGGTCTCGACGCGCATTACCGCGCGATCCACGACGCCTCCGGACTGCCGATCATCATCTACAACATCCCAGGCCGCTCGGTCGTGGACATGAGCGTCGAGACCATGGCCCGCCTCGCCGCCCTGCCGCGCATCGCCGGCGTCAAGGACGCGACCGGCGACATCGCCCGGGTCAGCCAGCAGCGCGCGGCCTGCGGCGCGGATTTCATCCAGCTCTCGGGCGAGGATGCGACCGCGCTCGGCTTCAACGCCCATGGCGGCGTCGGCTGCATCTCGGTCACCGCGAATGTTGCGCCGAAGCTCTGCGCTGCGTTTCAGGAGGCGACGCTGAAGGGCGATTATGCCGAGGCCTTGAGCCTGCAGGACCGGCTGATGCCGCTGCACGAGGCGATCTTCCTGGAGCCGGGCCTCGCCGGTGCGAAATTCGCGCTCTCTCTGCTCGGTCACTGTCGCAACGAGGTACGCCTGCCCCTCGTCCCCGTCACTGGCCCGGTCGAGGCGCGCATCCGCGCCGCAATGGTCCATGCCGGCCTGATCAATGGCTGACCATGGGGACTGCGACGCTGCACATCGTGACCGGACAGACCGGCGCGGGAAAGACCACCTATGCCCGTGCGCTGGCCGAGCGGGAGAGCGCGCTGCTGCTCGCCATCGATGACTGGATGGGCAGGCTGTTCTGGGCCGATGCGCTGGACTACCTCGGCACCTGGGCACATGAGCGGGTTGCCCGCTGCACGGCACAGATGCGCGAGGTGCTTGGCCAGACGCTGCCTCTCGGCCTGCCCGCGGTCGCCGATTGGGCCGAGGCGCGAAGCATCGCCGTACGGCTGCACTGGATCGATCTCGATGCAGCGACACGGTGGGCGCGGGTCCAAGCGCGCAATGCAGCGGGCGGCGGCGGCACCGGCTTCGTGGTGACGCGCGCGATGTTCGACTACATGGAGGATCTTTGGCAGGCCCCAACGGCCGCGGAGATGGCCCGACTGGGCGCGAGGATCACCTGAGAGACGGAAAGCCCGGCCATGGCCGATAAGACGCCCAGCCTGCGCATCGCTGCCGAGAACCGCCGCGCGCGCCATGACTACTTCATCGAGGACAGCCTCGAGGCTGGCATCATGCTGCAGGGCTCGGAGGTGAAGGCGCTGCGCGAGGGCCGCGGCAATATCGCCGAGAGCTACGCCAGCGTCGAGGACGGCGCGCTCTGGCTGATCAACAGCTACATCCCGCCGTTCAGCCAGTCGAAGGACCGCGCCTTTGCCCATGACGAGCGGCGCAAGCGCAAGCTGCTGGTGCATCACAGGGAATTGGCGCGGCTTGATCAGGGTGTGGGGCGCGAGGGGATGACCCTGGTGCCACTCAAGCTGTATTTCAACGCACGTGGCATCGCGAAGCTGGAGATCGGTCTCGCCAAGGGCAAGAAGATGGCCGACAAGCGCGACACCGCGAAGAGGCGTGACTGGCAACGCGAGAAAGCGCGGCTCCTCAAGCAGGGGTGATATTGGGGGCGGCACTGGACGAGCAGCACGTCGTCGCGGGCGAAACGGGATCGGCACGCCAGGGCGGCGCCGGGCTCGACATGGTGCGCTTTGCCGCCGCATCCGAGGCTACATGGCCCGGTGAGCGGGTGGAGTTGATCGGCGGCTGGCGCCTGCGTCTGGGCGACCCGAAGGCGGGCTCGCGCGCTAACTCCGTCTGGGCCGCAGGCCCTCCGGGCATCGCAACCGAGGCGGCCGTCGACGCGGCTGAACAAGCCTATGCTGCCGCGGGGCTGACCGCCTGCATGCAGATCTGGCCGGGCGACGATGCGGTGGACGATGTCCTCGAAGCGCGCGGCTGGACGCTCTACGACCCCTGCCTAATCCTGGCGCGGCCGTTGGACGAGCCCTGGCCCGAGGCCCCGCGCGACACGGTCGCCATACGGCTCGACGCGCCGCTCGCCATGGCAGAGCGGCTCTGGACCCAGGGCGGGATCGGCCCAGCGCGACAGGCGGTGTTTCACCGGGCAGCTGGGGCCAAGGCGCTGTTCATGGGCCGGGTCGGTCAACGCCCGGCCGGGATGATCGGCGTCTCGCTGGATGGCGGCGTCGCGGTGACCCAGGCGCTGTGGGTCGACCCGGCCTGCCGCGGCAAGGGGCTGGGCGTCACGCTGATGGGCGCCGCCGGCCGGGCGGCTGCGGCGCTGGGCGCGCGGGTCATGGCCCATGCCGTGGTCAGCGACAATGCGCCGGCGCGCGCGCTTTATGCCCGGCTCGGCTTCGGCGAGATCGGTCACTACCATTATCGCAGGGCGCCCGCGTGATGCATCGGCAGCCCACCATCACCCTAACCACCGCCGCCGCCGCTGCACTGGTCGCCGCGACCGGCGGCGCTGACGCCCAGATCGCGCTGCCCGATACCGCGCGCGAGACTGCCAGCATCGTCGAGCCGCTGGACCGCGTCTCTCTGCCCGTCGGCGTGATGACGCTGAACGGCGACGGCACCACGCGGCTGGAAGGGCGGGTGCTGCGCCAGAGCTTCGTCCTGGACAACCGCGGCGGCACCACCCCGCTGGCACTGCTGGAGGGCGCGGTCGACCCGCTCCGCCGGGGTGGCTGGGACCTGGTATTCGACTGCGTCGACAGCGGCTGCGGCGGTGCCGTGGCGCGCTTTTCGCTGCCGCTTCTGGCCGCGCCGCAGATGCGGCTCGACACCGCCGACATGGCACTCGCGACCTTCCGGCGCGGCGATGGTGACGACGCGCGCTGGGTGACGGTGATCGCGAGCCGAGTGCTGGGTGAGATGTATGTGCAGATCGTCCGCGTCGGCGCTGCAGGCGCGGATGAGGCGATCCAGAGCGTGACGGTCTCGGAGCCTGCGGCGCCCGAGCCCCTGCCGGACACGCCAACACGGGCCGGCCCCGCGACCGGCAGCGCCGACGCCGACGCGCTGTTCGCGCGCCTGATCGCGACCGGGCATGTCCCCCTTGCCGGCGTTCAGTTCGAAACCGGCGGTGCACGCATCGCCCCTGGTGGCGAGAGTGTGCTGACGGCCGCCGGTGCGATGTTTGAGACGCATGAGACGCTGCGCGCCGCGGTGGTCGGCCACTCGGACTATTCCGGCGATTTCGATGCCAATATGGACCTGGCCCGCGCGCGCGCCGAGGCTGTGTTGGAGGCTCTGGTCGCGACCGGCATCGAACGCGAGCGTCTCGAGGTCCACTCGGTCGGACCGCTCGCGCCTGTCGCCTCCAACCAGAGCGCCGAGGGTAGGGCGCAGAACCGGCGCGTTGAACTGGTGCTGATTCCCTAGCCGACCGCCCAGCGACGAACGAAGGTCGGGTCGTCGGCTCGGCTAACGCCGCCAATAAACTGTGCGACGGTCAGTCGGAGTTATCCAGGCGGGGCAGAGATGGCGCCGTTTGCGCGGCCTTCAACGCGTGGCACACACCGCGCTGTCAGTGCAGTTGCTGGCCCACTTCCTTGATGGCGCTGTCGACCAACTTACCCGCCGCGGCATCGCTCATCTTCTCGCTCAGAACCGCGGCGGCGGCGGCGACCGCAACCTCGACCGCGCGCGCCTGAACTTGGCGAACCGCCTGCTGCTCGGCCAATGCGATCTGCTCCTCCGCCGCCTTTAGACGGCGGGCGACGCTGTCCTTCAGGTCCTCATCGGCCTTCGCCGCGGCTGCCTCGGCATCGGCCTTCGCCTTGGTCACGATCTCCTCGGCGATGGTGTCGACTTCGGCGCGCTTGCGCTCGATCTCGGCGAACTTGCCCTGCGCCTCCTCGCGCAGTTCGCGCGCACGATCCAAATCCGCGCGGATCTTGTCGGCCCGGTCGTCCAGCATCTTGCCGAGGAAGCGATGGACGCCTGCATAGTACAGGATGCCGAGGAAGATCGCGAAGCTGAGCGCGGTCAGGAAATTGCTGTCGTAAAGCAGGCTCATCTGCGGAGCTCCCTCAGGTCCGGCCGTCGATCGCCGCCGACAGGGCAGCATCGTCACCGGTACCCGGCGCCAGTTTGTCGACCAGCGCGGTGGCCACCTCGCGTGCAACCGACTTGACGTTTTCTGCGGCCTCGGCCTGGATCTCGCCGATGCGCTTCTCGCTCTCGGCGGTGCGGGCCGAGATCTCTGCATCGGCCTTCTCCATCGCCGCGTTCACGCGGGTCTGGATCTCGGCTCGGGTCTGCTCGGCGATCTTCTGGGCGCTTTGCCGGGCCTCGGCGAGCGCCTTGTCATAGGCCTCCGACGCCTCGCGCGCCTTCTGCTCCAGCATTTCGGCCCGGTCCAGATCGTCGGCGATCGTGTCGGCGCGCGTCTCGAGGATGCCCGAGATACGCGGCAGGGCATAGTTGGTCATCAGCTGGTACAGCACGAGCAGTGCCACAGCAGTCCAGATGATCTGCGACGGCCATGTGTCGAAATCGAGCTGCGGCAGACCGCCCGAGCCCTGCTCGGCCCCGTCCTCGCTGGGAGTCGCCATCGAAGCGCCCTCTCGCCTGTGGTGAGCGGCCCGCGTCGATGCGCGCGCCGTTATGCGTCGCTTCGGCGGTGCGGACGACCGCGCCGCCGGTTTGGCCCGTCAGAGGCGCGCCAAAACGGCGCGCCTGCTCGTCCTCAGACCGCGAACAGCAGCAGGAAGGCGACGACGAGGCCGAAAATGCCGAGCGCTTCGGCAAAGGCCATGCCGATGAACAGCGTGGCGGTCTGCTGCTGGGCCGCGGCCGGATTGCGCAGCGCGCCGGCCAGGAAGTTGCCTGCGACATGGCCGACGCCGATACCGGCACCCGCCATCGCCAGGCAGGCCAGGCCCGCACCGATATACTTGCCGAGAAGGGCCGCTGCTTCAGCTTCCATGGTCCAGTCTCCTTTGATTGAAGTCGTATGATCCCGGTCGCCGGCGACGGGCGCAGGCCTGCCGCGTGGCGGGTGTCTCAGTGCATGTGCAGGGCGTCGTGCAGGTAGACGCAGGTCAGCACGGTGAAGATGTAGGCCTGAATGAAGGCCACCAGCAGCTCGAACGCAGTCAACCCGACCATCGCGGCAAGCGGCAGGATCGCCACCGGGCCTAGCCCGCCGGCAAGCGACAGCGCCACGAGACCCGCAAAGACCTTCAGGACCGCGTGGCCGGCCAGCATATTCGCGCCAAGACGGATCGAGTGGCTGACCGGACGCACCAGATAGCTGATCACCTCGATGATGCAGAGGATCGGGCGCAGCCAGCCCGGCGCTTCGGCCGGCCAGAAGAAGCTGAGGAAATGCGTGCCGTGCTTCAGGAAACCGATCACCGTTACGGTAATGAAGACCGACATCGCCAGGAACACCGTCACCGCGATATGGCTGGTCGTCGTGAAGCTCATCGGGATCATGCCGAGCACATTGGCGAACAGCACGAAGACGAAGATGGTGAAAATGTACGGGAAGTACTTCATCCCGCCTTCGCCGACCACGTCGTCGACCATCTGCCGCACGAAGCCGTAGAACACCTCGGCCACCGACTGGGTGCGCGTCGGCACCAACGCCCGGCTGGACGTGCCCCAGATCAGCAGTGCCGAAATCGCCGCGATCGAGAACGCCATCCAGAGCGTCGAGTTCGTGACCGTGATGGGCGAGAACTCGACCCCGCCGAACAGCGGCTTGATCAAGAACTGATCCATCGGGTGGAAGAAACTGCCCGCGTCGCCGTCGGCACCTGCTGCCACGATGCACTCCGTCTCTGGGTGTTGCGGCGCCGGGCGGCGCCGCAGGGGTCAGGTTCTGTCCGGTTCGTCGCCGGACGCGGTCGTCGCCCCGTCGGCCCGGCCAGCGGTGCCGCGAGGCTTGTTCACTTCCTGGGCCGAGCGCAGCATAACCCGCACGCCGGCCGCAAACCCGAACATGCCGAAGACGAGGGTGAAGGCCGGCAGGCTGCCCAACAGCCAGTCCACGCCGTATCCCATCGCGCCGCCAATCGTGATCCCCACGACCAGCTCCAGCACCATTCGGAAGGCAAGTTCCCACCCCCTGACCGCGGCCTGCGGGCGCGCTCGGCTAGGGCGCGCGGCCTCTTTGGCGGCGGCAATCCGGGCCCCGAGATCGCCTGTCGGCCCCGTCGGTCCTCGCTCTGCCATGCGCGCCTCGCGGTCCCGGGGCTGGATCATGCCCGAAACTCGCAGGGTTGGTAGAAGCGCGTCTTTAAGGTGTCAAGCAAGGACGGGGTGGCGCGTCATGCGACCATGGTGCCCAGTGCCTTAGGGGCGTTCTGGGCGTCGTGATCTTGGGGGCGTTGGGCACGGCCGAATGACAAGGCGCGATGGCGTCAGAAATCGATGTCGCCGATATCGTAGGTATAGGATGTCGGACCAGGGTCGCTCGGCTCCGTCCAGACGCTGTCGGCGCCGCTGCCAATCCAGACCTGCTTGGTTGGCACCGCGCCCATCTCCTCCAGCGCATCGAAGCGTGCGCCGTCACCTGCCGCGCCCGGCTTATGGGTCTTGCGCGGCCATGCATCGAGAAACGTCCAGGTCGACATGCGGCACTCCACTCATGGTAGCAGGCCGACAATGCAGGTTGTATTCCGCCACGCCTGTGTCGTACGGCACAGGGGCCGTCGACTTGGCGGGCGACTATTGCGTCGACGCCACGGGCATCAGCCGCAACGAGACGCGAAGCGAGCGGGGCGCGCTTGCAGCGGGCAATCCGCGCGGCCTCTTGCCGCGAATTCGGCTGCTCCGACCGTGCTGTGCTCTGGATGGGCCTATGGTGCGATCAGGCGTCGACGAGCTGTTCTGCGGCTGCCAGATCGACACTGACGAGCTGGCTCACGCCCTGCTCGACCATCGTGACGCCGAACAGCCGGTCCATCCGCGCCATCGTGAGGGGGTGGTGCGTGATGATCAGGAAGCGCGTTTCGGTGCGTTTGCGCATCTCGTCGAGGAGCGTGCAGAACCGGTCGGTATTGGCGTCGTCCAGCGGGGCGTCGACCTCGTCCAGCACGCAGATCGGCGAGGGCTGGCACAGGAAGACCGCCAGGATCAGCGACAGCGCCGTCAACGTCTGCTCGCCGCCGGAGAGCAGCGACAGCGAGGAGAGTTTCTTGCCCGGCGGCTGGCACAGGATCTCCAGCCCGGCCTCAAGCGGATCGTCGTCCTCGACCATGACCAGCCGTGCCTCGCCACCACCGAACAGGCGGCGGAACAGCATCGAGAACTCGCTGTTGACCGCGTCAAAGGCAGCGGTCAGGCGGGCGCGTCCTTCGCGGTTCAGGCTTGCGACGCCCGAGCGGAGTTTGGCGATTGCACCCTCGAGATCGGCCTTCTCGGCCTCCAGCGCCTGACGTTCGGTGCGGAGGTCGCGTGCATCCTCCTCGGCGCGCAGATTGACGGGGCCGAGGGCATCGCGGGCGCGGGTCAGACGCTGGATCTCGGCCTCCAGCCCGCGCGGCGCGGTCGGCGCAGGGACGGCGTCCACCGCATCCGCTG
>JBCCSW010000021.1:0-20101 GCA_039199465.1 Pseudomonadota bacterium | reverse complement strand
GCGATCCTGCAGAGCGTCGATGGCCCTTGGCATCGCCATCAGCGCGTCGGCCTGGAAGGCCGCCAGCGCATCGCCCTCGGCCGCAAAGGGAAATGGCGTGAGGGCGCCGACTGGCGTCGCCGAGGCGCCCGCAAAGACCTCGGCCCCCGCCTCCAGCACGATCGCGTCGGCCCCGGCGGCCGCGGCGGCCAGCCCGCACCACATCCCGAAGGCGCCGCCGCCGATCACCGCCACATCCACCGCGCGCGCCGTCATCGCGCCGAGCCTCCGCCTCTGCCGTCGCTGCTGGTATCGCCAAGGCCGGCCCCGCTTGCCAAGCCGGCCGGGCTCTGCTCAGCCTCCGATCCGCACCGACAGGGAGGCGCGCATGCTCTCCATCCGCCGCCTCGAGAGCCGTGAGATCCGCGAGCGGCTCGACGAGATCGCCGATCTGCGCATCCGGGTGTTCCGCGACTGGCCCTATCTCTACGACGGCGACCGGGCCTATGAGGCGCGCTATCTCGCGCCCTATGCCGACAGCCCGCATGCCGTGGTCGTGGGCGCCTTCGATGCCGACGCCCTGGTGGGCGCCGCGACGGGCACGCCGATGGAGGACCATGCCGAGGATTTCGCGGCCCCCCTCGCCGCGCTCGGCCTCGACCCCGCTACGGTCTGGTACTGTGCCGAGAGCGTGCTGCTGCCGGCCTATCGCGGGCGGGGCATCTACCGCACCTTCTTCGCCGAGCGCGAGGCGGCGGGTCGCGCCCTCGGCCGCGCCTGGTCGATGTTCTGCGGCGTGATCCGGCCTGTCGACCATCCTCTGCGGCCGGCCGACCATCGCCCGCTCGACCCGATCTGGCAGCGCTATGGCTATGAGACGCAGGAGGGCGCAGTCGCGACCTTTCCCTGGCGCGACATCGGCGAGACGGCAGAGACCGAGAAGCCGATGGCGGTCTGGCTGAAGCGTCTCTGATCCTTGCGGCATCGCGGCTGGTCGCCGCGATCGGTCCCTGCGGGGTTCCTGTTTGGCGGTGCTCGGGGTGCCCGCCGTGCAGGTGCGATGGTGGCGCGGTCGGCTGTTTGGGCTGGGGAGAAGCCGCAGGCGGCTTCTGGGCGAGCATGCTCGAAGCCCGGCGCGCGTCAAGGGCGGGCGGGCGTTGCCCGTCGCTGGCGCGACCCTTGACCCGCGCCGGTCTTCGGCCGGGTGGCTATGTGGACGAGGCTGTCGGGATCAGAGCCTCCAGGGTCTCGAGCCGGTCGGCCTCGGCGGCCGGCTTGTCCCAGCGGATGCGCTTGATGCGCGGGAAGCGCATGGCGATCCCGGATTTGTGCCGGGTCGAGCGCTGAACCGCGTCGAAGGCAACCTCCAGCACAAGTTCGGGCGCGACCGAGCGGACCGGGCCGAAGCGCTCGACCGTGTTGTTGCGGATCCATCGGTCGAGCTTTTTCAGCTCGTCGTCGGTATAGCCCGAATAGGCCTTGCCGACCGGGATCAGCCGCAGCGCGTTGGCGCCCGGCGTCTCAGCCGTCCAGGCCGCGAAGGTATAGTCGGAATAGAACGACGACCGCTTGCCATGCCCGCGCTGGGCATAGACCAGGACGCAGTCGGCGGTCAGTGGATCGCGCTTCCACTTGAACCACGGGCCCATCGGCCGGCCACCCAGATAGGGGCTGTCGCCGCGCTTCAGCATCAGCCCTTCCTGGCTCGCCTCGCGCGCGCCGTCGCGCAGCCGTGTGAGGGTCTCCCAGTCCTCGAAGGCGATCGTCTCGGAGAGGTCGGTGCGTGCTGGCGCATGGGCGGCATGCCAGGCCTCCAGCACGCCGCGCCGTTCGTCGAAGGGCAGAGTGCGCGTGTCAGCGCGACCGTCGTGCAGGATGTCGTAGAGGCGCATATGGGCGGGCGCCTCGGCCAACAGCCGCGCGCCGACCTGCTTGCGGCCGAGCCGGCGCTGCAGGTCCGAGAACGGCGCCACCTCGCCGCCTTTGACGACCAGCAGCTCGCCGTCGACGCAGCCCTGCCAGTCCATGCTGGCGATCACGTCGGGAAAGGCGGCCGCGATGTCTTCGCCCGTACGGCTGTAGAGCGCCCGGCGTCCGCCGAAGGCCACGGCCTGCACGCGAATGCCGTCCCATTTCCACTCCGCCCGATACGCGGTCGGATCGAGCTCGGCCCAGCGGTCCTCGACCGGGTTGGCCAGCATCATCGGGCGGAAGGCCAGCGACAGGTCGACATCCGGCTCCGCCCCGCCCTCGAGCCAATGGAACAGCGCGGTGTAGGGCGGCTCTATACCGAACCAGAGCTCCTCGATCCGTTCGATCGGGCGCGGTACGCCGGCTGCCCGCGTGCCCCAGCCCGCCAGCGCCGTGCGGGCGAGGCGCGCCGAGACGCCGACCCGCATGCCGCCTGTGGCAAGCTTGATCAGCGCGTGCCGTTCGGAGGCGTCCATCCGGTCGAGCAGCCCGGCGAAGACGCCGCCGATATCGCTGCGCGACGTCGCGCGCAGGGTGTCGACCACGTCGCCGAGGCTCGGCGTGTCGCCACTGCCGGATGTCTTGCCGCTCGCGATTGCAGGGCTCGGCCAGATCAGCGCGACCGTCTCGGCCAGATCACCCACATAGTCGTAGCTGAGCGCGAAGAGCACTGGATCGACCCGTTCCTCAACCAGCCCGCGGATGCGCGAGGCGCTGATCGCCGGCAGCTCGACCCCGTCCGACAGCGCCGCCAGCGCCCAGCCGCGATCCGGGTCGGGCGTCGTGGCGAAATACTGCTCCATCAGCCGCAGCTTGGCGTTGCGCGAGGGCGTGAACAGCAGCGTTTCCAGAAGACGGGCAAAGGCGCGCATGGGCGCGAGGTTAGCGCGGGGCGTCGGCGGGGCCACCCGTGGTCGCGGAAGCGGGGCGTTGGCTGCGAAGCATCGAGCACGGTGGTGTAGGCTGGGATACGAGCGCGTTCACGATTCCCGGCGGGGCTTCCTATCCCACAACGACGCTATATCCGAGGCTTGTTCGGCCCGGCAAGGCACGGGTGTCCGACACCGCCAGCGCCTCAATCCGTCGATGGACCCTATCGCCGGTGTTGAAGGCATCCCCACCGTCTGATCGTCGCAGGAGGTCGGTGTCAGGATCATCAGGCCAGGACGGCAGAGCCACCGACGCGAAAGCGTCCTTGCCAGCATCGCCTCGGGCCACGCCGTGACATGCAGGACGAGCGGGTAGAGCGACCAGCCCACACGGGGCAGGGGGCCCGGAACGGCGTGGAGGCTTGTCCATCCCAATTCGGGATCGCGCTGAGCACGGCGCTGCGCAAAGCCTTGATCGCGGCCCCGGCATCCAACGGTCGAGGCGCCGGATCGCCCGTCGGTGCGCGGCTGAGTGATATGGCGGGGCCGAGAGCACGGAATTCCTCGCCGCTCGGCCCGCAGGCCGACAACGCAGCGAAGAATGTTGCCCCGCTGGCCCTTCGGCAGCGATGCGTCATGGGGGCTGGACAACCAACCTTGGCGATGCCTGGTCGTGCTTTGCCGGCGATCCGGTGCCCACTTCCCGGCAATCGGCCTGCCATGAGGACTGCAGTCGCAGACACTCGTCGTCTGGGGCTCGGGACAGTCCGGCGTCGCGTGCGCGTGCTTGGCGATCGGCGGGAACCCGCGCTCGGCTCACGGTCGCCCGGTCGGCGCCACCCGGGTGATCGGCGCCTTCCTCGACAGCGCACTGGCCGGGTGTCGCTGGCGACCCGCGCGCCATGACGCTATCACGGCGGCGATGCTCTCCTATCAGCACGCCTATCACGCAGGGGGCGCCGCCGATCTGCACAAGCACGCGGCGCTGGCGGTTCTGCTGCGCCTCCTCACCGTCAAGGCGCGCGGCATCAGCTATCTGGAGAGCCATGCCGGCCGCGCGCTCTACGACCTCGCCGGGGTCGAGGCCCTGAAGACGCGCGAGGCCGCCGCCGGGATCGGACGCCTGGATCAAGGCTCGCTGCCCGACCCGCTGGCCGGCGCCGTCGCGGCCGTGCGAGCCGCCCACGGGCCGACCGCCTATCCAGGCTCGCCCGCCATCGCCGCCACCATGCTGCGCGCGCAGGATCGCCTGACCCTCTGCGAACGACACCCGGCCGAGCATGCCGCGCTGAAGGCTGCAATGGCCGGGCTGGCCCGAGGGGATGGTCCGTCTGTCGCGATCCACGCGCGCAACGGCCACGAGGGGCTGCTGGCACTGTCCCCGCCAAAGCTGCGCCGCGGCCTCGCCCTGATCGACCCGAGCTATGAGGTGAAGACCGAGTATGCCGAGGTCGTCGCCACCGCGCGCGCACTGCTGAGCCGTTGGGCCGAAGCGGTACTAATGGTCTGGTACCCGATCCTGCCCGACGGCCGGCACGGGGCGATGGCCGACACGCTCGGCCGCCTTCCCCGAGCCCTCCGCCACGAGGCCATGTTCGTCGATCCCCCGAGCCGGGGCATGGTCGGCTCAGGCATCGTGATCGCCAATCCGCCCTACGCGACCGCCCTCGCGCTGAGCCGGGGTTGGGACGCCCTCGACGCGGTTTTCGAGTGTCGTTGGGTCTGAGGTTCATTTGGCCGAGCCCTGTCCGACGGGTCGGACGAAGCCCATCGCACGCAAGCGTCCAAAGCGTCGCCGACCAAGGGATCGTCGTCGGCGCTCGCCGCTCGTTGGACGGTACTCTTGGATCTCGCGGCTACTCTGCGGCTTTCTTGATCGTGTCGGAGGGGTCTCGCGCCAGCGCAAGGCCCAAGACCGTCAGCAGGCCGAGTGCGGGCCAAGCGCCATTTCGAGCGCATCGAGGAAGGCGAGCCGCTGCGTATTATCCGCGCGTGGGCGCCGCGGCCTCGATAGGGACGTCGGTCTGAGTTGTGGTGGTAACGCCGGAGACCGTGCAGGCACGGCGTCGCTCTCGCCAGACCAGGCCTGCGCATGAAGGCGTGGCGCCAGGGGCGGACCACACTCGCGAACACTCATCGTCGCTGCCGGGGAAGGCGGCGCACCGCGTCACGCTCCGTGCTGCGCAGGGTGTCAAGGCGCTGGCGAGCATTGTGCTCGGCCGGCTGGGACTTCGGCATCGATGGTGGATGCACGTGGCCGGCCCTCCTAACCCAGTGGCTCTATCCAGAGACCGGCTACCACCCGGCGCCAGGCGCTGGGCATCGTGCGGAAAGCGCTGGCCGGGTCCCTCTTGGCACGGCCCAAGGCCGCGCGGGGTCTGCCGGGTGTCGCGAAGGCTGCCCTGCAACGAATCGTGCGGGCTTGGGTGGTTCGTTGCTAACCTATGGTTGCGCTGTTCTGAGCCACGGCGGGCATTTCATCGCGAGTTCAGGGAGGGACGATTGCCGATAGCACTCCGGACACCACTCCGCGCCATGGTCCTCGTCGCCCTGGCGGCGCTTACCGGCGCTGCGGCCGCACAGCCCCTGCCGGCCGTCACCGTGGCGCCCGCCGAGCTTGGCGATCTGCGTGCCAGGCTGGCCTTTTCGGGCCGTCTCGTCGCCTCGCAAAAGGTCGAGATCCGGGCGCGTGTCTCGGGCTTCGTCGAGGAGATTGCCTTCGAGGAGGGCAGTCGCGTTGCCGAGGGCGACCTGCTCTATCGCATCGAACGCGACCCCTATACGGCGGCGCTGGGGCAGGTGGACGGCCAGATCGCCGCGGCCGAGGCGGAGCGCCGTCTGGCCGAGATCGAACGCGACCGCAAGCGCCAACTCGTCGAACGCCAGACCGTGGCGCAGTCGGAACTGGACGTCGCCGAGGCAAGCCTCGGCCGCGCCGATGGCGAGATCGCGCGGCTTAGGGCGCAGCGCGCGCGGGCCGAACTCGATGTCGACTACACCGCCATTCACGCCCCGTTCGATGGCGTGATGAGCCTGACCGCCTTCGATCGCGGCGCCTTCGTCGGGCCCGAGAGCGGGGCGCTTGCCACGCTGACCCGGCTCGACCCCATGACGGTCGAGTTTCCCATCGCGACGGCACTGGTGCTGGAGTATCGACGCCGGGCGGTGGAGGGGCGTGTCGGCGGCGCAACCGTGCGCCTCGTGCTGCCCGACGGCACGACCTATGACGAGGGCGGCACGATCGATTTCATCGACGCCTCGGTCGCCGCCGGCACCGATACGGTCACCCTCCGCGCCGTGTTCGAGAACCCAGACGGCCTGTTGATCGACGGTGCGCTGGTCACGGTCGAACTGGAGAGCGACCAGCCCGTGGACGTCTTGAGCGTTCCAAGCCGGGCTGTCAGCCGCGACCAGGTGGGCGCCTTCGTGTTGGTGATCGACGACGCCAGCACGGTCGAAATGCGCCGTGTCGAGGTGGCGCGCACGACCGATGGGCGCAGCGTGATCGAGAGCGGCCTGGAGGCCGGTGAGAACGTCATCGTCGAGGGGCTGAACAAGGTCCGCCCGGGTATCCAGGTGGACGCCGCTGTCACGGGCGAGACGGGCGGCTGAGGCCATGCTGTCGGACGTCTTCATCTCGCGACCACGGCTCGCGCTGGTCATCTCGATCGTGATCACCATCGCAGGGCTGGTCGCGCTCGGCCGGCTGCCCATCGCCCAGTTCCCCGAGATCGTGCCGCCCACGGTCAAGGTCACCGCCTTCTATCCCGGCGCCGATGCCGAGGTCGTCGAGCAGACCGTCGCCCAGCCGATCGAGCAGCAAGTGATCGGCGTCGAGGACATGATCTACATGAAATCGACCAGCGGCGCCGACGGCAGCTATGCGCTGACGGTCACCTTCGCGGTCGGCACCGATCCCGACATCGCCACCGTCAACGTGCAGAACCGGGTCACCGCGGCCACGGCAGCGCTGCCGGCCGAGGTAACGGCGACCGGCGTTACGGTACGCAAGGCGTCGAACGCGACGCTGCAGATGATCGCGATCTATGACGCCGAAGATCAGCTCGACGCGCTAACCCTCTCGAACTACGCCACGATCAACCTTGTCGATCCACTGAAGCGTATCGAAGGCATCGGCGATGTCGGCGTGATCGGCGGGCGCGATTACGCGATGCGTGTCACGCTTGAGGTCGACCGGCTGACGGCGCTTGGCCTGACGCCCGGTGACGTGGCCACGGCGCTGCGCGAACAGAACGTGCAGGCGGCGCTTGGCCGGGTCGGGGCACAGCCGCTGGATGCCGACCCGACCTTCCAGCTCAACATCGTCACGCAGGGCCGGCTGAGCGACCCGGAAGCCTTCGGCAACGTGGTGCTGCGAGCCGAGCCTGACGGTTCGCTGTTGCGGGTACGCGACGTCGCCGAGATCGCGCTCGGCGCGCGCAACGCCGACACCCAGGCGAAGTTCAACAATCGCGAGACGGTGCTGGTCACGATCTCGCA
Organism: Pseudomonadota bacterium; assembly: GCA_039199465.1. Lineage (GTDB taxonomy): Bacteria > Pseudomonadota > Alphaproteobacteria > Rhodobacterales > Rhodobacteraceae > Thermohalobaculum. The sequence continues at coordinate 12,782 of JBCCSW010000021.1, read as the reverse complement.
ATCGCCGGGCGGCAATGCGCTGGCGATCGCGGAGGGCGTGCGCGAGACGCTGGACCGCCTGACGGCCAATGCGCCCGGCGGCATCACCTATGACGTCACCTACGACCTGACGCAGTTCGTCGATGCCTCGATCGAGGAGCTTCAGACCACGCTCTGGCAGGCCTTCGTGCTGGTGATCGCGGTGGTCTTCGTCTTCCTCGGCAGCGTCCGCGCGACGATCGTGCCCGCCGTCGCGGTGCCGGTGGCGCTGATCGGCACCTTCGCGGCGATGGCGGCGATGGGCTTCACGCTCAACACCATTTCGCTGCTCGCGCTGGTCCTCGCCATCGGCACGGTGGTCGACGACGCGATCGTCGTGGTGGAGAATTGCGACCGCGTGCTGGCCGAGAACCCGGGGATGAGCCCGCCAGACGCCGCGCGCCAGGCGATGCGTGAGATTACGGGCCCGGTGATCGCGACGACCTTGGTCCTGTTGTCGGTTTTCGTGCCGGTGGCGTTCATCCCCGGCATCAGTGGGCAGCTCTTTCAGCAGTTCGCCGTGGCGGTGTCGGTCTCGGTCGTGATCTCCACGGTGAACGCGCTGACGCTCAGCCCGGCGCTCTGCGGGCTGCTGCTTAAGGCGCGTACCGGGCCGCCGACCGGTGTGCTGGGGCGCATCTCGACGGGCATCGACTGGACGCGCGACCGCTACACGACCATCGCGGCGGCCATCGCGCGCCGCTCGGTGATCGGCGTCGGCATGCTGGGGCTCGCCCTGATCGGTGCCGGTGGGCTCTTTACGGCGGTGCCGACGGGCTTTCTGCCCTCCGAGGATCAGGGCGTGTTTCTGGTCGAGATCCGCCTGCCCGAGGGCGCCTCGGTCAACCGTTCGGACCAGGTGCGCGCGGCCTTCACCGACGAGATACGCCAGATCGATGGCGTCGCTGCCGTGATCGGTGCAAGCGGCTACAGCATCATGGACGGGATCGTCGTGCCGAACGCTGCCTTCCTGGCCGTGGTGCTCGAGCCGTTCGGGGAGCGTGGCCCGGGCGAGAGCGCCTTCGACGTGATCCGGGCCGTGCAGGCGCGCGGCGCTGCCCTGCGCGAGGCGTCGGTCTTCGCCTTCAACGTACCGCCGATCATCGGCCTCGGAACCGGATCGGGCTTCGAGTACCAGCTCACCGATCTGGAGGGACGCCCGCCCGCCGATCTCGCCGCCGTCGCCACCGGCCTCGTCGTTGCGGCCAACGGCGATCCACGCCTCGGTGGCGTGTTCTCGACCTATTCGGCCAGCACGCCGCAGCTCTATCTGGAGGTCGATCGCGAGCGGCTGCAGAGCCTTGGTGTGCGCGTCTCGGACCTGTTCGCGACGCTGCAGGGCACCTTCGGCAGCCTCTATGTGAACGATTTCAACCTGTTCGGCCGATCCTGGCAGGTAAACATGCAGGCCGCCCAGGGCGACCGTGACGAGGTGCCCGATCTCTCTCGGCTGCATGTGCGCAACCGCGCGGGCGAGATGGTGCCGCTCGATGCCGTGGTGCGGGTCGACTACCGCCTCGGGCCCCAGTCGATCATTCGCTACAACAACTACCGCTCGGTGACGATCAGCGGTGGCCCGGCGCCCGGGGTCGCATCGGGCACCGCGCTGGCCGCGATGGAAGAGGTGTCGGAGGGCACGCTGCCGCCCGGCTACAGCTATGAGTGGACGGCGACGGCGCTGCAGGAGAAGGAGGCCGCGGGCCAGACCGTCGCCATCCTCGCCTTCTCGCTGCTCTTCGCCTACCTGTTCCTTGTCGGTCTCTACGAAAGCTGGACGATCCCGCTGCCGGTCATGCTGTCGGTGGCCTTCGGCGTGGCAGGCGCCCTGGCCGCGCTGCTGGTGGCGGGCCTGTCCTTCGATCTCTACGGTCAGATCGGGCTTGTGATCCTGATCGCGCTGGTCGCGAAGAACGCCATCCTGATCGTCGAGTTCGCCAAGCAGCGCCGCGAGGAAGGCCGCGACATCACCGAGGCCGCGATCGAGGCTGCGCGCACCCGATTTCGTGCGGTGATGATGACCGGCCTCTCCTTCGTGGCCGGGATCATCCCGTTGGTGTTCGCTGCCGGTGCGGCCGAGATCACGCGCCGAACCGTCGGCACCTCGGTCGCAGGCGGCATGATCCTGTCCGTGATGGTCGGCGTTTTCGCCGTGCCCGCCCTCTATGTCGCCTTCCAGTCCAGCCGCGAACGGCTGAAGGCGATGATCGCGGGCGACCGCAACCGCGACGCGCAGACCCCATCCAACGGCGTGGAACCGGGCGAGTAGCGCCGGCGCATCGGGCACGTTGCCGCCGGCCCTTCTCGGATGCATCGAGTAGCGCGTCGCTTTGTGCGGTGTGCGACGCCGCCGCGCGACGGGCCACACGCCGCACCGGTCCTCGCCGCGGGCGCCCCGAGTTTGTCGGCGCAGTCCGCCCGTCATCTGTGCGGCGGGCTGCGGAAGCGTTGTTTCTTCGGCGCAGCACTGGGGTGGGCGGCGTGCGTCGGCGGCGGAATCTTGTGGAGACTGTGCGCGGAAGCTGGCACCGTTGGCGGCGTAGATGAACGTTTGCGTTCGCTTGTTGTCTCTCCGCTTGATGTCTCCATCGGCTGGCGCCGGCCCGGATGAGCAGGGTCGTGGCGCGTGGATGCGTCCGATCGCGTCGGTGGCGATCATGCGTCTCGGCATCGAGCGCCGCTCCCCGAACGGCTCCGGGGTGGGCGACGTATCGGTTGGGGGCGCTCGGCGGGCAACGTGGCGGCGTGGCGGACTGATCCGGTGCGCACGGGGTGGGCGGGCCGGTACCCAGGTGGCAGGTGGGACGCGGAATGGACTGTAACGCGTGCGGCGCTGAGAATCCCGAGACCAACAAGTTTTGCGGCGAGTGCGGCAGCCCGCTGACCCGCACCTGCGCGAGCTGCGGCCACACCAACCCGCCGAGCCATAAGTTCTGCGGCGAATGCGGCGCCCGTCTCACGGTGGCAGGGCCCCGCGCGCCGAGCGTCGCGCTCGACCCGGCGCTTGCCGCGCACGCCGACCGTGCAGCGCCAGAGCCTGCGCCAGTATCTGGGACAGTATCTGGGACAGCATCTGGGCTGGCGTCCGGGCCGGAGGCCGGTCCAGAGCCTGGGTATGCGCCTGGATCTGCGCCCGAGCGCGGTCCGGCCCCGATGCCCACCATGCTGACCCGACAGACGGCGAACGCCGTCAAGGGGGACGGCCAAGGCTTCAGCCAGGGTCTTGGTCAAAGCGCCAGCCCCGCTGCTGGAACGGGCGCCAGCCAGGCCGCTGGACTTGGCGCCGCCGGCGATCGCCCCTTGGCGCCGGGACGCGCGCTCGAGCGACGCCAGCTCTCGGTGCTAAACATCGATCTCGCGGGCTCGACCGAGATGTCGACGCGCCTCGATCCCGAGGAGTATCGCGACGCGATGAACGCCTACATCCTCTCGGTCTCGCGCCTGGTCGAGTCCGAGGGCGGCGTCGTCTCGGACATCTCCGGCGACAGCATGCAGGCCTTCTTCGGCTTCCCGCGCGCCAGCGAGGACGACGCCGAACGCGCGGTGCGCACCGGCTTCGCCGTCGGTGCCGAGATCGAGGCGCTGCAGCGCCGCCACGGCTTGTCGATGAAGGTGCGCGTCGGCGCGGCGACCGGGCTGGTGGTGATCGGCAAGGACCTGATGGTCAACGGGCGCAGCCACGAGATCTATGGCGAGACGCCCAACCTTGCAGCGCGCCTTCAGGCCGTGGCCGAACCCGGCACCGTCGCGCTTTGTGAGACGACGCGCCGGCTCTGCGGGGGGCGTTTCACCTATCGCGAAGTCCTGCCGATGACGCTGAAAGGGTTCCAGGCGCCCGTGAACGTGACCCTCGCCCTCAGCCCGATCGATCTGGAGGCGTCCTTCGCGCAGGGCGTGGACGCGAGCAGCGGACCGCTTGTCGGGCGCGAGGAGGAGATCGAGATCATTGCCCGGCGCTGGGACGACACGACGCGCGGGCGCGGCCGGGCCGTCGTGCTCACGGGCGAGGCGGGCATCGGCAAATCGCGCATCATCGCCGCGGTCAGCGAGATGGCCGGGCGCGACCAGCCGCTGTTCCTGCGCTATTTCTGCGCGCCGCACCGGCAGAACAGCGCGTTGCATCCGTTCCTCGACCAGATCGAGCGCGCCGCGGGGATCGCACGCACCGACAGCGCGGCCGAGCGTGCGGCCAAGCTGGAGGCGCAGTTCGAGGCGGCCGCCGATCCTCTGGCCGGCGCATTGGTCGCCGATGCGCTCAGCATGCCGCATCCCCGGGCCGAGGAGGTCGCCGCCCTCACTCCCCAAGCGCGCAAGCGGCGGACCTTCGACGTCCTGCTGGCCGAGTTCGAGCGGCTGGCGCACACCCGGCGCATCTTGATGATCTTCGAGGACCTGCACTGGATCGATCCGTCCTCGCTCGAAATGCTGGTCTCGCTGATCGAGCGGCTTGCGCGGCTGCCGGTGCTGATGATCGTGAGCGCCCGGCCTGAGTTCCAGGCCCCCTGGCCCGACCACGCCCATGTCACGACGATGAGTCTGTCGCGCCTGGACAGCGAGCTTGGTGAGCGGCTGATGGCGAATGTGACGGGCACGCATGCGCTGCCCCGTGCCGTGGTCATGAAGATCCTGGAGCGCGCCGACGGCGTGCCGCTGTTCATCGAGGAGTTGACCAAGACGGTGGTCGAGAGCGGCTCGATCGAGGAGATGACGTCGGGCCATGGGACCGGCGGCACGCGGTCCGACGTCTCGATACCCACCACACTGCACGCCTCGCTGCTGGCGCGCCTTGATAGGCTGGAGCCGGTGCGCGACGTCGCGCAGATCGGCGCGGCGCTCGGCCGTGAGTTCTCCTTCGACATCCTGCAGAAGGTCGCCCGGCTGGATGCCGCGCGGCTTGAGACGGCGCTCGGCCAGCTCGTCGGCTCGGGCCTCGTCCTAGGTCGTGGCACGCCGCCGGATGCCGTCTACCATTTCAAGCACGTGTTGCTGCGCGATGCTGCCTATTCCTCGATGCTGCGCCCACGCCGGGCCGAGCTGCATGCCCGCATTGCGGCGGCCCTGGTCGATACCGTGCCGCATATCGCCGAGACCGAGCCCGAGACGCTGGCCGCCCATCTGGGCCTCGCCGGTGAGGCCGAGGCGGCGGCGCGCCACTGGCTGAAGGCAGGCAACGCCGCCGCGCGTCGCTCTGCCAATCTGGAGGCGATCGCGCATTTGACCGAAGGGCTCGACGCGCTGTCGGCGATGACCGCGCGCGAGGGGGACGAGGCGCTGGAACGCGACCGGCTGGAATTGGCGCTGCGCTATGCGCTTGGTCCCTGCCTGATCGCGACGCGCGGCCCTGCGGCGGGCGAGTGCCTGGAGAACTTCCAGCGCGCCCGGGTGCTCTGCGATGCGCTCGGCGACCCGCCCGAGGCGCTGCAGGTCATGTTCTGGTTCGCCACCGCTGCCGTGATCCGCGGCGAACTTGAGGAGGCGGCCGTCGGGATCCAGCGCCTGATCGAGATCGCACGCCACCGTGAGGACCGTGCGGCGACCATCAACGCGCTGCGCGGCGCCAGCATGATCACTCTGTTCATGGGCCGGTTGGTCGACAGCGCGCGCTATGCGAGCGAGGCGCTCGAGGTCTTCGAGGCGGCCAACGAGGCCGAGCGGGCAGGCGCCGCCGCCGCCGGGCAGGACCCGAAGATGGCGGCACTTGCGTTAGAGAGCTGGGTGCTCTGGTCCTCGGGCAGGCCGGAAGCGGGGATCGCGCGGGTCGAGGAGGCGGTGGTCCGGGCCGCGACCGTCGATCATCCCCATTCGCTCGCCTATGCCGGCTATTACCACGCGGTTCTGAAGGCGCTGAATGGCGATCACGCCGCCGCGCGGGCGGCTGCGGATGCGGTCTGCCGCATCTCGGAAGAGCATGGCTTTGGGCATTGGAGCGGGCTGGCCGCGGCCGTCCGCTCGATCGCCGAGGCGCATCTCTCGAGCCGCGTGCGGGCCGAGGAGCTGGACGCCACGGTTCGGGCGCTGAACTCCTATCGCGAGGCCGGCTATCAGCTCGGCGTCACCGCGCTCTATGTCCTCGTCGCCCGCGCGCAGCTTGAGCACGGATCGGCCGATATCGCGCTGGAGTTTGCCGAGATCGGGATCGACTTCACCGACAAGCAATCCGAACGTCTGTTCCGCGCCGAGCTGATGCGTCTGAAGGCCGAGGCGGTGCTGGCGCTCGATGCCCGGCGGCGTGAGGAGGCGGCGGTGCTTCTGGTGGATGCGATCCGCACGGCCGAGGCCCAGGGCGCCACCATGCTGGAGCTGGCGGCCGCAACGACCCTTGCGGGGCTGGCGGCAGAGGCGGAGATCGCCGGCGGGTCGAGCGCGCATGCCCTTGGCGCGGCGCTGGGGGCGGGCATCGACCCGGCAGCGGCGCTTGGCGCGGCACTCAGCCGAATGGGTGACGGCCACGCCCTGCCTGCCGTCGCCGAGGCGCATGCCCTGCACAGCCGCATGACCGGGGACGACGGCTTGGCGCGCATCGCCGGGTAGTGATTTCAGGGGCGGTCGACGGTCGGCCGCGTCCGCAGGGAAATGGGGGATCTCGACATGGCGAGCACCACGCGACTTCGGAAAGGCCGGGCGAAGGATGCCCCGCGTCGGGCCATCACGCTGGCCGGCGGCGGTCCTGCGGCGGGGCTGCAGATCGGCGCGCTGCAGGCGCTGCACGAAAAGGGTATCACCTTCGATGTCTGGGCGATGTCGTGCATCGGGGCCTGGGTCGGCATGATCTACCACAGCTTCGACCCCAAGACGGCGCCCGCGGACACCAAGGCCTTCTTCCGCGACAACATCTTCCGCGACGACCAGTCCTACGCCGGCTTTCCCATCAACCACGCCTTCTCGCCCGACATCCAGCAGAACACGAAGTCGGTCATGGACTTCATGATGAGCCCGGCCTCCTACGCCAACCTCTACGCGCCCGAGGCGATCACCCGTGCGACGTCGATGTGGGCCAAGTATCTGACCACGCCCACGATGTGGAACGAGGGCGACACCGACAACCTGATGCTTGAGACGATGGCCGCCCATCCGGCGAGCCGCTTCCTGGTCTCGCTCATGTATCTGAGCAAGGTGAACGGCCTCTCGCGGATCTATTTCGAGGACTCGACCTTCCTGAACCAGATCGGGTTCGAGAACCTCGACCGCGCCGATCGGCCGTTCCTGTACCACAACGCCTTCAACCTCGACACGCAGGCGATCGACCTGTTCGCCAACCGGCCCGAGCAGGCCTACGCGATGCAGGACCAGACGAGATACAGCGACCGTCCACCGATGAAGCAGGTGAAGAAGGCGGGCGCCGCCACCGTCTGCGCCTGTTCGGCGCTGCCCTTCGTCGAGGAGACGGTGGAGATCGAGGGCACGACCTATTGCGAGGGCGCGCTGGTCGAAACCGTCAACTTCGACGACATCCTGCGCATCCACGAGGAGTTGGACGAGATCTGGGTCCTGCGCATCGTCGATCCCAAGCAGGTGCGCCGGCCGCAGAACATGAAGGACGGCCTCGCCAATCTCTGCATGCTGTTCGCGGGCTCGCTCGGCAAGGACAACGTGCTGATGTTCGAGGACCGGCTGCAGCGCGAGAAGCTGGGCGTGAAGGTCTTCGTCGTGCCGGTCGCCCACGACATCACCTTCGACTGGAACGTGTCCAACCTGATGAAGGGCTGCGAGCAGGGCTATGCCAACACGATGGCCTGCATCGAAAACTACCTCCACCACGGCCTGCATCACGAGGGCATGAACGACCGCGTCTGGCGTATCGACAACCACAAGAACGGCAGCGGCTATCGTGCCGAGGCTCATGCCGACCACGGAGACGCCATCGCCGCCGAGTGAGCTGAAGCGCGGGGGACAGCGCGGGGGACAGCGCGGGGACCCTCGACCGCCGCCGGCTACCGGCAGGGGCGACGGTTCAGGGGCAGCGCCGGTTCTTCTGAGCGAGAGCAGAAGACCGGCGCCCTCACGGGCGTCAGTGCTCGTCCAGGCGGGCGTACGGTTCCGCGCGTCTCGTCCGTCGCAACAGGAGCGCGGCGGTACCGGCGCCGATCAGGGCGAGGCAGGATAGGCTGACGGGGTCGGTCAGGAAGACGCCTGGATCACCGCGCGAGAACAACAGGGTGCGGCGCAGGTATTCCTCGAAGGCCGGGCCCAGGATGAAACCCAGCACGATCGGCGTCGGCTCAAGCCTCAGGCGCACCAGCAGCCAGCCGAACACACCGAAGCCAAGCATCAGCCAGACGTCGAACAGCGAGTTCTGCACCGAGTGCACACCGATCGCCGCAAATACGATGATCAGCGGCACCAGGGTGCGGAAGGGCACGCGCAGAAGCGAGGCCCAGACCCCCGCAAGCGGCAGGTTCAGCACCACCAGGATCACGTTGCCGACCACCAGGCTGGCGATCAGTGCGGCGAACAGATCGGGATTGCTGGCGATGAAGCTCGGCCCCGGCGCGATGCCGTGGATCATCAGGGCGCCGGCCAGCACCGCGATCACCGGGTTGCCGGGAATGCCGAGCGTCAACAGCGGCACCAGCGCGCTCTGCGCCGAGGCGTTGTTGGCGGCCTCGGGCGCCGCCACGCCGGCCATCGCCCCCTGGCCGAGCGGCGTGCCGGTCGGCGGAAAGGCACGCTCGACCCCGCGGGCCGCGAGCGCCGACATCACCGTCGTTACGCCTGGCACGACGCCCAGCAGCGCACCCACCGCCGTGCCCCGCAGCGTCGGCGCCCATGATGCGCGCAGCTCCTGCCCCGTCGGCCACGGCCAGCCGAGCGGCGCGATGCGCTCCGGCCGGTCGCGGGTCTCCAGGCAACGGATCAGCTCGGCGATGCCGAACAGGCCCATGACGAGCGGCATGAAGCCGATACCGTCGCGAAGCTCGGTCACGCCCAGGGTAAAGCGCGGCTGACCCCCGCCGAGATCGGTGCCGACCAGGCCGAGCCCCGCACCGAACAGGATCAGCGTGATCGCCGCCAAGGGTGGGCCCGGCGCGATCACTGCGGCTGCGAACAGGCCGAGCGCGATCAACCCGGCCAGCCCGGCCGGCGCGATCAGCAGCGACAGCTGGGCGATCGGGCCGGCGGCGAGCGCGATGAACACCGCTGTCGCCAGCCCCGCGAACAGCGAGGCGAGCGCCGCGATCCCGATCGCAGGCCCCGCACGACCCGCGAGCGCCAGGCGATGGCCGTCAAGCGCGGTTACGATGCCCGAGGTCTCGCCCGGCAGGTTCAGGAGGATCGCGGTCGTCGAGCTGCCGTACTGCGCGCCGTAATAGATCGCCGCCAGCATGATCAGCGCGCCGGCCGGATCCAGCGCATAGGTCAACGGCAGCAGCAGCGCGAGCGTCGCTGCGGGTCCGATCCCCGGCAAGACGCCCGTCAGCGTGCCGACCAGGGCGCCCGTGAAACAGAGCGCCAGGTTCTGCAGGGTGAGCAGCGCCGCGATGTCGCCGAGCCAGGCCGTCATGCGGGCCAGAGCCGTGTGCCGGGTGGGAGCAGCGTCCAGCCGAGCGCCAGCGTGGCCGCGGCACCCGCGAGCGCCGCGATGCCGCAGGCCCGCCATTCGCGCGCCACCTCGCCCGTGCCCGACCCCCAGCGCACGACGAACGCCGCCAAGGCCGAGGCGCCCACCAGGCCGACCATGGGCAGCGCCAGCGCGAACAGCGCCACGCCCGCCAGCAGACCAATGCCGTGGAACAGCGGCGGTGCGTCGGCCGAGCGAGCGGGGCGACGTGCTGGGGCAGTGCTCGAATGGCGCGCCGCGACGAACCAGACCATCGCCATCGCGATCACGGCTGCCGACAGCCAGCGCCCGAACAGGCCCGGCCCGATCCGCCCGTCGATCCAGGCCGGCTGGGTCAGGGCAAGGCCCATCATCGCGAGGCCGAGGCCGAGAAAAACCAGCGGCCCCAGCGTCTCGGACGTCAGCGGCGCGCGCCCCTTGAGATCCTCAGCCATCGCGTCGCGGTTCCCTGTCCTGCACCGCGCGAAAGCATAGCCGCGACATGCTGCAGTGCCACCAAAATAGCTTGATTGATTTGGTCGGAAATACGACATCGGTGCGGCGTCGTCCACCACGGCGCCTAAAAAACGTTTCATGCATGGAGGTTACGCGCATGACCACCCGACGCACGCTCCTCGGCACCGCGCTGGCGGCACCTTTCGTCAACCTGCTGCCGACGACGGCACGAGCCGCCGAGTGGCCATCGGCAGGGCCGATCCGGCTGATCGTCGCCTCGGGCGCGGGCGGCAACGCCGATGTCGTCGCGCGCATGGTGACGGCCGAGCTGGAGACGGTGCTCGATCAGTCGATCGTCGTCGAGAACCTGTCGGCCGCCTCCGGCATGCAGGCGACCGAGGCGGTGAGCAATGCCGAGCCCGACGGCTACACGCTGCTGGTCGGCACGTCCTCGCAGCTCGTGCACAACATCGCGCTGTTCGAGCCGCTGCCGGTCGACATCACCACCACGCTGCGCGGTGTGGCGATGATGAACGAGGTGCCGATGGTGATGGTCGTCAACAATGACGAGCCCTCGGCCGATCTCGGCGCCTTCGTCGAGAAGCTGAAGGCCGATCCGGCGGCGTTCCAATACGGCTCGGGCCCGGCCGGCACGACGACGCATATCACCGGCGCGCTGTTCCTCGACAAGCTCGGCATCGACATGGTGCACGTGCCGTATCCGAAGAGCGGCGAGGCGCTGCGCGACCTGATTGCCGGGCGGCTCACCTTCGTGTTCAACCCCTCGCTGACGGCGGTCCCGCAGGTGCGCGACGGGGCGTTGCGCGGTCTCGGCGTCGCGGCGCCGGAGCGGCTGGCTGCAGCGCCCGATCTGCCGACGGTGTCCGAGGCCGGGGTCGACGGCTTCGTGTCGCAGACCTGGAACAGCATCGCGGCGCCGGCGGGCACCGATGACGCCATCGTCGACCGGCTGAACGAGGCGGTGAACGGCATCGTCCAGTCCGAGAGCGTGCGCTCGCGGCTGATCGATCTCGGCGCCCTGGTGCCGGGCGCGATGAGCCCGGCCGAGGTCGACGCCTATTACACGACCCAACGCGACACCTGGATCCCGGTCGTGCGCGAGACCGGCGTCCGCCGCAGCTAAGCGCGGGACTGGGCCGGGCCTTGGGCGCGGCGACGGGACGATCCCGTTGCCGCGCCTCCGACGCCATGGCAGCGCCGTTCGCGCGCGTTTCGTCATGTCGCGACAGTAAGCTACTTACGTCATGAAGATATCGGCCTCGATCCTTCGGATCAGTCTTAACGTGCGAAAAATATTGAGCTTTCTTGTATTTCTAGAGTTACCGATTTTTTCAGATAAGTACATTTTTAAGATGAAATTTACATATCGATGTCGGCGAAATGGCGTGATTTTCGGACGTCTCTGGTGATTTACACTTCAAGTAGTCACGTCAGTTATTACCTCTGCTCTCGGAGCATGCCTCACGGATGCCGACGGCGCAGCGACCAATCCCCGCTGTGCCGCGCGGTCGATGTCGGGCGCATGCCCGACCGAGCCAGCCTGACGCCAGCCTTCGTAAGACACCCAATCCGGAGGTTCGACGTGATGAAACGCGTGTCCCGTAGACGGTTTTTCGAGCAGGCGATGGGTGCGGGCGGCGCCGGCCTGGTGCTTGCGGCGGGGTCCGCGCCCTCGCTGATCGGCCGCGCCCAGGCATCCACACCGGCGCTCGACGCCCTCGCCCTGGAGGGGGTCGACTATCTCCGCCAGCGCAACGAGGCGCAGATGGCCCTGGTGGCGGACCTGCGTGCCGCGATCGACAGCCGCGATCTTGCCGCGGCCAGGCAGGCCTATGTCGACGCGCGCCCCCCATACGAGGAGATCGAGACGCTGGCCGCCAATTTCGAAGACAGCGACGCGGATATCGATGCGCGCCCCTACGGCTTCGACGGCGGCGAGACGAGCCCGGACTTCCGCGGCTTTCACAAGGTCGAGTATCTGCTCTTCCGCGACGACGATCTCGATCTCGCCGCGGACTTCGCGGCGACCCTCGCCACGAGCCACGAGAAGCTGCACCGGGAGTTGCAGGAGCCCGAGCGCTACAGCGCGGTGACGAGTTTCGAGGGCATGATCGGCCTCGCCGAGGAGATCGGTTCGCGCAAGATCTCCAGCGAGGAGGAGACCTGGTCGGATCAGAGCCTGCTGATCTTCCGCAGCAACATCATCGGGATCCAGAGCCAATATCAGCCGTTCGCCGCGGCCGTGGCGGCGGCGGAGAACGGTCGCGACGCGGCCGTGCAAGACGCCTATGCGGCGTTTCGGTCGATGCTGGAGCCCCATGAGACCGGCCCGGGTGCCGCGCTCACACCCTACAGCAAGGTGGGCATCGCCGAGCGCAGGAGCATCTCGGACGCGACCTACCGCTACCGCGATGCCCTGATCGCCGCCGCCGAAACGCTCGGCGTCATTTAGCAAGCGCCCGAGCGGGTCGAAATCTCGGTATGGGCGCCGACGCGCGCCCATACCCTCGGGCCCAACGGAACCGAGAGGGTCGCGCGTGCAAAGGGTGCCAGCCTCGCCGGTCGGCTCTCCGGGTCAGTCCGCCGACGGGCCTTGGCCGACGGGCGCGCGGTGGCCCAGCGGCCCCGCAGTTTGGCCGGACGCGCGGGGCTAGACGTGTCGCGGTGGCAGGCGGTGCACGCTGATCGCCATCGAGATCCGGCCACGGCCGAGCGAGCGCATTCCCCGCAGCGGCCACGACCGCCTGCTCTC
>JBCCSW010000020.1:0-20332 GCA_039199465.1 Pseudomonadota bacterium | reverse complement strand
GTGATCGAGCCGTCGGTATGGGCAACCTCATGCGGCGTGCCCTCGGCGATCACCTTGCCGCCACGGACGCCCGCGCCCGGTCCGATATCGAGCAGGTAGTCGGCCTCGCGCATCGCCTCCTCGTCATGCTCGACGACGATGACGGTGTTGCCCTGGTCGCGCAGGCCCTTCAGCGAGGTGAGCAGCCGCCCGTTGTCGCGCTGGTGAAGGCCGATCGACGGCTCGTCCAAGACATACAGCACGCCGGTCAGGCCGCTGCCGATCTGGCTTGCCAGCCGAATGCGCTGGCTTTCGCCGCCCGACAGAGTGCCCGAGCCGCGCGCCATTGTCAGATAGTCGAGGCCTACATCGACCAGGAAGCCCAGACGTTCGCGGATCTCTTTCAGGATGGCGGCGGCGATCTTCTGCTTCTGCGGCGTCAGGTCGTCATGCACCCGCTCGGCCCAGTCGCGCGCTTCGCGGATCGGCATCTCGGTGATGTTGCCGATATGGCGGTCGCCGATCTTCACCACCAGCGCCTCCTGGCGCAGGCGGTGGCCGCCGCAGGTCGCGCAGGCGCGCTTGGCCTGGTAGCGCTCGAACTCCTCGCGGATCATGTTGCTCTCGGTCTCGCGGAACCGGCGCTCCATATTGGGCAGCACGCCCTCGAAGGTGCGGCTGACCGAGTAGAACCGCCCGCCATCGTCGAAGCGGAACTTGATCTTCTCCTCGCCCGAGCCGTGCAGCATCAGGTCCTGCACCTTTTTCGGCAGCTTGCGCCACGGCGTGGTGGGCGAGAAGCCGTAATGCGTCGCGAGCGCGTCGAGCGTCTGCTTGAAGACCGGCGTCTTGGACTTGGCCCAGGGCGCGATGGCCCCCTCGGCCAGGCTGACGGTGTCGTCGGGCACGACCAGCTTAGGGTCGAAGAAAAACTCGTGGCCCAGGCCGTCGCAGTCCGGGCAGGCGCCAAAGGGCGCGTTGAAGCTGAACAGCCGCGGCTCGATCTCGGCGATGGTGAAGCCCGAGACCGGGCAGGCGAACTTCTCGCTGAAGGTGATGCGCTCGGGCTCGGGCTCCGGCGCATCATCGGGCGCGTCGTCTGGCTTCTGTGGTGCCGTCTCGACGATCGCGATGCCGTCTGCGAGCTGCAGCGCGGTCGAGAAGCTGTCGGCCAGGCGGCCCTCCAGCCCCTCCTTCACCACTAGCCTGTCGACCACGACGTCGATGTTGTGGCGGAGTTTCTTGTCCAGCGTCGGCAGGTCGTCGAGTTCGTGGAACTCGCCGTCGATCTTGACGCGCTGAAAGCCCTGCTTGCGCAGATCCAGCAGTTCCTTGCGGTACTCGCCCTTGCGGTCGCGCACGATGGGGGCGAGCAGATAGGCGCGCGTGCCCTCCGGCAGCTCCATCACGCGGTCGACCATGTCGCTGACCTGCTGCGCCTCGATCGGCAGGCCGGTGGCCGGGCTGTAGGGCGTGCCGGCGCGGGCGAACAGCAGGCGCAGATAGTCGTAGATCTCGGTGACCGTGCCGACGGTCGAGCGCGGGTTCTTCGAGGTCGTCTTCTGCTCGATCGAGATCGCGGGAGACAGACCCTCGATGTGCTCGACGTCCGGCTTCTCCATCATCTGCAGGAACTGCCGGGCATAGGCCGACAGGCTCTCGACATAGCGCCGCTGACCCTCGGCATAGATCGTGTCGAAGGCGAGCGAGGACTTGCCCGAGCCCGAAAGACCCGTGATCACCGTCAGGCTGTTGCGCGGAATGTCGACATCGACGCCTTTCAGGTTGTGCTCACGCGCGCCGCGCACCGACAGATGCTTCAATTCCGCCATCGCCGCTCGAATCCCTCACCGCCTGATCACGACCTGACCTAGCAGGCCATGGCGGGTTTGCGAGTCAACGAATGAGAACAAAGAATGAAAATTTACGCTGCTGGCGCTGAGCCGATGATCCCCGCACGACCATAGGGAAGGCTGCCCTCGCTCGATCGACGGTGCGGCAATCGCCCTTTTACCGTCACGGATTCGACTGCTGCGCATGATCCACCGACCCACGGGGCGTAACCGCGGGAGGGGTCGATGCGTTTGTCCGGTTGGCAGTATAGTTCGTTGAAGACATGGGTGCGGTCGAAGCCGATGAGCGCGGTCTCGGCCGCAGCCCGGCTCGACCTACTGCGGCTCGACCCTGCGGGTGGTCACGCGGACATGGCGACGCTGGATGACGCCACGCTGCGCGTGCTGGAGGCGTTGCTGCCGCATGGTCTGACCGCGCCGATCCTGCGCGGCGTTCGTAACGGCGCGATCCAGGCGCGGCGTACCGCCGCACAGCCTCATCTCGAGCCGGCAAGCTGGCCGAAAGCCTTTCGCATGATGACCGCGCTCAACAACAGCCGGGCGGGGATCATGTCGGGGCCGCTCGGCCAGATGATCCGCAAGAATCCGAAGGGCATGCCGCTCTCGCTGCGCGGTCGCATCGTCTGGAACCGTCGCTCTTGCGGCGATGTCGTCATCATGGGGCGCTGGGCCGATCTCACGGCCGCGCTGTCGAACAGTGGGCTGAGTTTCGAGACCAAGTTCGGCGACACCCGCGCCGAGGACGTGAATGCCCAGTTCGACGAGATGTATGGCAGCCTGCCCGAGAGCGACGAGGCCCGCGCATGGCGGCTGAAGGGGATGAACGCGATGCCGCTTTGCGTCAGCCTGGAAGGCGGCGCCGCCTGGCGCGAGACCGATGCCGATCACAGCGTGGTGCTGAACGCGCCGGGTGCGGTGATGCAGGTTGCGGCCGGCCGCCTGGCGGGCCTCTGCAGCGCCGTCGCGCCGCTGCCGACCGCGGGCTTGGCCGAGACCGGGATCGCTGCGGATCTGCTGGGCCTCGCCGGTCCGTCGGCGGCGACGGGCGCTGCGGCATGGCGTATCGACAAGGCGCTCTATACTCTCATCATCGGCATCGGGCCGGCGGGGCCGAAATACACGCTGACCGGCGCTGAGACGCTGACGGGTCTCGATGTCCTGGCCCATGCGTTGGCGCTGCGGGATGCGGCGACCAAGCCCGTCGCGATCCAGCGACCCGGGGCCGCGGCAGCCTAGGGCGCGCCTCAGCCTTCTCGCAGGGTGCTGCGCCGGCCCGTTCCACCCACGCCCTACCCCGGCCCCGGGTCGGTGGACCCGAGGCCGGGGCGCGTTCTCAGAACCGCTCGGCGGCCAAGATGCGGCCCGAGCGTCGGCCGACACGGAACGCGAAGTCGCGGCCGTTGCGTCGGGCGAGGACGTCGAAGCCCCGCCCACGCCGGTCGATGTCGATATTCCGAAAGCCCAGATCGCGCAGGCCGAAGCGGATGTCGCGGCGCGTCTGCCCGACGAAACGCCCCTCCAGCCGGCGCTCCACCCGCTCCTCGCGGAACTTCTTGCGGATCGGCTTCACCGGTTTGAAGTCGCGGTGCACGAAGCGGTCGCGATCGTCGTAGATGACGAAGCCGTTCCCGAAGCGGAGGCCGAGGCTGAAATCCGCATTCTGCAGCTGGATCACGGCGCTCCGCTCGCCGGCCTCGGCCGAGGAGGCGGGCAGCGTTGCGGCGGGTGCGGCGAGCGCTGCTGCGACGATCATCGCGATACGGGTCATGATAAGTCTCCCTCTTCCCGGATAGTCGACGATCGAAACGCCATATCTCGATGCTTCCGTTGCTGATCCGGCCTCGCCCGATGCTCACATCGCATGACAGGCTCTCACGCCGGCGCGAGCGGATTGGCGACGGGGCAACCCCCGTTGCGCCCGGCACACGGGGAGGGCGGAGCCGGCAATGGTCTTCTTTCTGACGCTGATCCTGGGCTGCCAGCTGGCCGGCGAACTGGTCGTGACCGCGACGGGCCTGCCGCTGCCAGGGCCTGTGGTCGGCATGGCGCTGCTGTTTACGGGGCTCTGCCTGCGCGGGTTGCCGGAGGGGCTCTCGCAAGTCGCGGATGCGCTGCTGGCCAATCTGTCGCTGCTGTTCGTGCCGGCGGGTGTCGGCGTCATGCTTCATGCGGGCCTGCTGGGGCGCGACTGGCTGCCGCTGCTCGTGGCGCTGGTCGCCTCGACGCTGGTCACCGTGGCGGTGACGGCGGGCGTGATGGCGCGGCTCGGCCGGCGCGGCGGTGCCGCCAGGGACACCGACGGCGGGGAGGACGGCTGATGGAGGGGTCACCATCGTGGGTCCCAACCTGACCGGCGATATCGGCGGCGAGTTGCGCGATGTCTGGGTCTATCTCGCGCGCGACCCGCTGCTGCATCTGACGCTGACGCTGGCGGCCTACCAGATCGGGAGCTGGATCTACCGCCGGGGTGGCCTGAACCCGTTGTTGAACCCTGTCATGATCGCGGTGGTGCTGGTGGTCGGCGGCCTCCTCGCGACGGGGACCGATTACGACACCTATTTCGACGGGGCGCAGTTCGTGCATTTCCTGCTGGGCCCGGCGACCGTCGCCCTTGCGATCCCGCTCTATCGCCAGATCGAGCGCCTGCGCCGGGACGCGGTGGCCGTTCTGGCGGCGATCGCCACCGGCGCTGTGGCGGCCTCGGCCAGCGCCGTGGCCATCGCCTGGGCGCTGGGCGCTGGGCGCGACACGCTGATCGCACTGGCGCCGAAATCCGTGACGGCGCCCGTGGCCATGGGCATCGCCGAGGCGCTCGGCGGGCTGCCGTCGTTGACTGCGGTGTTGGTGATCCTGACCGGTATCCTGGGGGCGATGCTGGGCCCGCCGCTGATGGATCTGCTGGGCATCCGCGACTGGGCGGCGCGGGGGCTCGCGATGGGTACGGCGAGCCACGGTATCGGCACAGCGCGGGCGATCCAGGTCGACCCGGTGGCCGGCGCCTTTGCCGGCCTCGCCATGGGGCTGAACGCGCTGGTCACCGCGGCGCTATTGCCAGTGTTGGCTGGGCTGCTTTTGGGATAATCGCATCGTGGCTGGGATTGCGATGGTTGTAGCGGGGGCGCCCGGTTCTCGGCGTCGTCAATCGCGCTCGCGCTGTGGCTTGGCCTGGGGAGACGCCCGAGGGCGAAGTCGCCGGCGTGATCGACGACCCGGACGCGTCAAGGACAGGCCTGCGTCGCCGGTCGCTGGCGCGATCCTTGCCCCGCCCCGCTCTCAGGCCCGGTGGTTGGCCCGTCATCGGCTGTTCTAATTGCCGGATGACGTTGTGGTGACGCAGGCGGGTCTTTAGGGTTCCGATCGAGACCTCACAGAGCACAGGCGAGAGGCGGAGAGCATGGCAGGCAGCGTCAACAAGGTCATCCTGATCGGCAATCTGGGCGCGGACCCGGAAGTCCGCTCGTTCCAGAACGGCGGGCAGGTGTGCAACCTGTCGGTCGCGACCTCGGAGCGCTGGCGGGACCGCAATAGCGGCGAGAACCGCGAGAAGACCGAGTGGCACAAGGTCGCGATCTTCAACGAGAACCTCGTGCGTCTGGCGCAGCAGTATCTGCGCAAGGGCTCGAAGGTCTATCTGGAGGGTCAGCTCGAAACGCGGAAATGGCAGGATCAGAGCGGGCAGGACCGCTACACGACCGAGGTGGTCCTGCGGCCCTATCGCGGCGAGATGACCTTCCTGGATGGGCGCGACGGGCCACAGGGCCAGGTCGGCGCGGGTGGCATGGGCGGTGGACGCCAGCTTGAAGACCAGGGCGCGGGCTTCGGCGGCGGCCAGGCCGGCGGTGGATCGGGCGGCGGTCGCGGCGGCTTCGGCTCGGAGCTCGATGACGAGATCCCGTTCTGATGAAGCCGTTCTCCATGCCGCCGGATGCCGAGCCGCCCGGGACGGCCGAACCGGGCGCTGCCGGGGAGGATGTCGGCGAAGCGGGGGTGACGAACCAGACGATGACGCCCGAGCAGCGAGAGGAGTTCTTCGCTCTCGCCGATCGGTTTCTGGCACTCGCTAACGAGGCGGCGTCGGACGGCGGGCCGGGACGGGTCTCTGCCGCGATGATGTTCGCTTGCGCCCGCTTCAACGCCTTTACCGCCCAGACCCAGGGACTGGAGGGCGGCACGGTCGATGAGGGCGCGGTTCGGTACTTCTCCGGCGAATACGAGAAGATGCTCCGCGACAATCTCGGCCAGACCTTGATCGCGCAGGAGTGAGCAGCGGTTCGGACGTTGGCCGGTCTTGCGGGGAGCATCGCCACGTTCATCTGCTCGACCCTGTTCCAACGAGCGCGAGCCGTGGGGATCTTGATGCCGGCGCATCGTGGCGTACTGCTCGCCGAGTGCTGGTGCACCTGCGCGTCTGGGGACAGGCCAAGGGTCGTCGGCTTCGGCCATATCCGCGCGCGGCGCGGACGTCCCGAAAGCGCCGGTTTTGGAGCGTGGCGCCGGCCGACCTCGTGACCCACGCGACAGGCGTCAGGCCAACGACCTTGAGCCGTCCAGGTGACATCCTGGACCCGGCACATGCCGAGCGAATGGCGGGTGTCTATGGCCGCGCGATGCTGCATCATCTCGATGAGGATCTCCTCGATCCCGCAGCGGTTTGATCTGCGCAAAATCGCGCGGGAACGGGGTTCGGGAGCGCTATATCTCGCGCTCGGCGTTGTCGTGCTCTGGCTGTCCGTACTATAAGTCGAGCGGGGTTTGGCGGGGTTCCAAGCCTCCCGGAGGAACGCCTTGATCGACGACGATGACGAGCTGCCGCGGGATGCCGACGGGACCGATGCGGGCGGGCCTCCCGAGGGCGGTGACGGCGGCGACGGCATGAGCGGTGGGGGGCCATCGGGGCCCAGCATCTCGCTCGAGGACGAGGTCAAGCAGTCCTTCATCGAATACGCGATGAGCGTGATCGTGAGCCGGGCGATCCCGGATCTGCGCGACGGTCTGAAGCCGGTCCACCGGCGCATCCTCTACGCCATGCACGAGGCCGGCTACACCCACGACAAGCCCTATCGCAAGGCCGCGCGCATCGTCGGTGATGTCATCGGTAAGTATCACCCCCATGGCGACAGCGCGGTCTACGACGCGCTTGTACGCATGGCGCAGGACTTCTCGATGTCGCTGCCGCTACTCGACGGGCAGGGCAACTTCGGCTCGATGGACGGCGATGCGCCCGCCGCCATGCGTTATACCGAGGTACGCATGGCCGAGGCGGCGGCGTCCCTGCTGGCCGACATCGACCGCGACACCGTCGACTTCCAGGCGAACTATGACGGGCAGGACCGCGAGCCGACGGTGCTGCCGGCACGCTTTCCCAACCTGCTGGTCAACGGTGCGGCGGGCATCGCGGTCGGCATGGCGACCAACATGCCGCCGCATAATCTGGGCGAGGTGATCGACGCCACGCTGGCGGTGATCGACGATCCCGAGATCGATATCGACGGCCTGCTCGCCCACATGCCGGGGCCCGACTTCCCCACCGGCGCGCTGATCCTCGGCCGCGTCGGCATCCGCAAGGCCTATGTGACCGGCCGCGGCAGCGTCATGGTGCGCGCACGCGTCGATGAGAGCGAGGTCGAGGCCGGGGGCCGCCCCCGCATCGTCGTCACCGAGATCCCCTATCAGGTGAACAAGGCGACCCTGGTCGAGCGCATCGCCGAACTGGCGCGCGACAAGAAGATCGAAGGCCTGCAGCATATCCAGGACGAGAGCGACCGCTTCGGCGTGCGGGTCGTCATCGACCTCAAGCGCGACGCCACGCGCGAGGTGGTGCTGAACCAGCTCTACCGCTTCACCCCGCTGCAGACGACCTTCGGCTGCAATTTCCAGGCACTGAACGGCGGCCGGCCCGAGCTTTTGGACCTGAAGGGCATGCTGCAGGCCTTCGTCGTCTTCCGCGAGGACGTGGTCGCGCGGCGCACCGCACATCTGCTCATGAAGGCGCGCGAGCGGGCGCATCTGCAAACCGGCGTCGCGGTCGCGGTCTCGAATGTCGACGAAGTGGTGCAGACCATCCGCTCAAGCCCCGACCCGGCAACGGCGCGCGAACGCCTGAAGGAGCGGCGCTGGCCGGCCGAAGACATCGCCGATTACATCCGCCTGGTCGACGATCCGCACCACACGATCAATGCCGACGGTACCTACAACCTGTCCGACGTGCAGGCCCGCGCGATCCTCGATCTGCGACTACAGCGCCTGACCGCGATGGGCGTGCGCGAGATCGGCGAAGAACTGGCCGAGCTTGCCGAGAAGATCCGCGATTATCTCGACATCTTGCGCTCGCGCGAGCGCATCCTCGACATCATCCGCCAGGAACTCACCGAGGTGCGCGAGAAGTTTGCCGTGCCGCGCCGGACCGAGATCGTTGAGTACGAGGGCGAGGTCGAGGACGAGGCGCTGATCGAGCGCGAGGAGATGGTGGTGACCGTCACCCATGGCGGCTACATCAAGCGCACGCCGCTGTCCGAATTCCGCACCCAGGGCCGCGGCGGCAAGGGCCTGGCCGGCATGGCGATGAAGGACGATGATGTCGTCACCCGGCTTTTCGTCGCCAACACGCACACGCCGCTGTTGTTCTTCACGACCGACGGCATGGTCTACAAGCTGAAGACCTGGCGCCTGCCGCTCGGTGGCCGCAATGCCCGCGGCAAGTTCCTAAAGAACGTGATCGAGGCGATGCATGACGGCGCCTCGATCGCCGCGATCATGCCGGTCGACCGTGACGAGGACGAGTGGGAGAGCCTGCAGATCGTCTTCGCCACCTCCAGCGGTGACGTTCGGCGTAACCAGCTCTCGGATTTCGTGAACGTCATGCGCAACGGCAAGATCGCCATGCGCCTGCCCGAGGGGACGCGGCTGATCGGCGCGCAGATCTGCGACGAGCGCTTCGATTTCATGCTGGTCACCGCCGGTGGACGGGCGATCCGCTTCCCCGTCGATGCCGTGCGGATCTTCCGCGGTCGCGAGAGCACGGGTGTGCGCGGCGTGAAGCTGGGGGTGGAAGACGAGGTCGTCTCGATGGCCGTGATCCGGCATTTCGAGGCGACGCCCGAGGAACGTGTGGCCTATCTCAAGCGCCGCCGCGCCGTGTCGGGAGAGCCGCTGGACGAGGCTGATGCCGATGCAGCGGCCGAGGCGATCGATGCCGAGGACGGCGTCGAGGAGGTCGCCGACATCGCGCTGCCCGAGGGTCGTTACGCCGAGATGTCGGCGGCCGAGGACCTGATCCTGACCATCACCGAGCGCGGTTCGGGCAAACTGTCGTCCAGCCACGACTACCCGGTGCGGGGGCGCGGCGGTCAGGGCGTGGCCGCGATCGACAGGGCGATGCGCGGCGGCCGCCTGGCGGCGTCCTTCCCGGTGACGCTGGACGACCAGGTCATGCTGGTGACAAGCCGCGGCCAGTCGATCCGCTGCCCCGTGGCCGATATCTCGTTCCGGTCGCGTTCGGCCGGCGGTGTGCGGGTCTTCAACACGGGCGAGGACGAGCGCGTCGTCTCGGTCGCGCTGATCGCCGAACAGGGCGAGTGAGGCCGGCCTACCCGGCCATCTTCGCCATTTCTCGCTCAAGGCGCGTGCTCGACGCGCTGCACAATTGCAGGCCGAAAAAATGTTGCAGTGCAGCATCGCTCGCCGGCCGAATCCGCTCGGTCCAGCAATGCTCACGGATCGCTAACCCGTTTCGGGCGAGAGTTCATCCGAGGGTGGAAATGCCGGGCTTTTCCTGTCGAGCGGGCTAAGTGCCTGCGGGCGAAGGGCGTCATTCAAGGCCATCGCATGGAGGTGACCATGGAAGACAACTACGTGTTCGGCGCGTTGCTGCTGCCCTTCCTGACCGCGCTCTACGTCGTGTTCGCGCTGCGGCGCGGCCGGCGGAGGGCCCCCACGATCTACACGGCTTTGGTGCCGGCCTTCCTGACGACCGAGATCGGCGTCGGTGGCGCGGCGCTCTGGGTCGCGCTCGGCCTCGGCATGTTCCTGGGCTTTATCCTGGCCGAGACGGAGCGGCTGTCGGCCGAGCGCTCTTCCTGAGCGCGCTGCGCCCGGGCGCATGGTTTAGCGGCTGAGACCACGGCGTCCTGCCCGATCACGCAGTGGCGCGGTTCGAACCGGCTTCGGCGCCGCTTCGACACAGTCTCAGGGCAGGCCGCCCTGGTGGCGCACCCATTTCTCGCCGTCGAAATGGATGCCGCATTCCTCCTTGGCCTCGCCGCGCCAGCGGCCGGCGCGGGCATCCTCGCCTTTGGCCACCTTGCTAGTGCAAGGCCAGCAGCCGATCGATGGATAGCCCTGCGACACCAGCGGATGGCGCGGCAGGTCCCAGTCGTCCATGTATCGGGCGAGGCGCGTCGCATCCCAGGCATAGAGCGGATTGGCCTTCAGCCGTGTCGTACCGTCCTCGGCCTCGAACGGCGTCAGGCTTTGCCGAGTGGTGGACTGGAAGCGCTTGCGCCCCGTGATCCAGGCCTGAAACGGGCGCAGTGCCGCATCTAGCGGGCGGGTCTTGCGGATATGGCAGCAGCCGTCGGTGTCGCGCCGGTGCAGCGTGTCGTCGGGATCATGTGTTGCCAGATCGTCCTTTGCCGGCCTGATCAGGCGCACATCGCCGAGGCCGAGGCGCGTGGCGAGCACCCGCTGATAGTCCAGCGTCTCGGCGAACAGGAACCCGGTCTCGAGCATCAGAACCGGCGTCTCCGGCGCGATCCTGCTCAACATGTGCAGCAGCACGGCGCTGTCGGCCCCGAAGGACGAGACCATCGCCACATCGCCTGGATCGTGGATCGCGAGCAGGGTCGCAATGATGTCCGCCGCGTCGGCCTCGGCCAAGGCGCCATTCAGGCTGGCGGCCGCCCGCGTCGCCGAGACGCGCAGCACCGTGGGCGCGTTCACACCGTCCCCGTTCACCGGCTTTGCGCCGGTGGCCGTGAAGACCGGGCTGTTCATGGCCGTTTCCCCTTAGGAGGATGCTGCCCGCCGTTGGTCCAGGATCGATTGCCGCCCGGCGCCCCGGTCGGTGGCCCCAGGCAAGGCGCCACGCTGGTAGCCGGCGCTCAGCCGGTCCAGCTGAGCCAGCCACTGATCGGCGGGCTGGCGCGCCGCGACGGTCTCCGGCAGCGACACCTCGTCGAAGCCGCACTCCAGCAGATAGGCGAACTGATCCGCGATCACTGGTCCGGTGGCCCGCAGCCGGCCCATGAAGCCCAGTTCGCGCAGCAGACGCGCGATCGAGAAACCGCGCCCGTCGGCGAAGCTGGGAAACGCGACCGAGATCAGGCCAAGACGGTCCAGGACCGGCTGCAGCGACCGCGGGTCGGCGGCGTTGTCGATATGCACACCGACCGGATGCGCGACGCCTGCTAGCTCAGCCAGCCGCGCGGCGGGCAGGATCGCCGGCCCGTCGGGCAGCGCGTCGTCCTCGCCGATCACGGTCCACACGTCATCGATGACGCCCGAGCGATCAAGCAGCATCGTAGAGTGCCTCCTTGAACGGGCCCATGCCGAGGCGGCGATAGGCCTGCAGGAAGGTCTCGTCCGGCCCCTCGCGCGCCGCAAGATAGGTGTCGACGATGGTCTCGATGGCGTCCGGCAGCTCCTCGTAGCTGAAGCCCGGGCCGGTGCGCTCGCCGACGGCCGGCAGGTCCGCCGGCTCACCGCCAAGCGTGATCTGATAGCTCTCCACCCCCGCCTTATCGAGGCCCAGGATGCCGATATGGCCGACATGGTGATGACCGCAGGCGTTGATGCAGCCGGAGATCTTGATCGAGAGCGGCCCGATCTCCTTCTGTCGATTGGTGTCGCCGAAGCGCTCCGAGATGCGCTGCGCAACCGGGATCGACCGCGCCGTCGCCAGCGCGCAGTAGTCGAGGCCCGGGCAGGCCATGATATCGGTGACGAGGCCCCGGTTCGGCGCGTCGAGGCCGATGCCGACCAGGCCCCGATAGACCTTGTGCAGGTCCTTCAGCGCGACATGCGGCAGCACGATGTTCTGCTCATGCGTCACGCGCATCTCGTCAGCCGAGTAGGCCTCGGCCAGATCGGCGATGACGCGCATCTGCTCGGCCGTCGCATCGCCCGGAATGCCGCCGATCGGCTTCAGCGACACGGTCGCCGCGCGATAGCCGGTCGTGCGGTGGGCATGCACGTTCCGCCCGACCCAATCGGCGAAGCCGGGGTCCTGCTTCAGCGCACGCTGGTATCCGGCATCGTCCTCGGCGCGGGCCGGCAGGTCGGGCAGTGCGAAGTACTGCGCGATGCGGTCCCACTCTTCGGCCGGATGCCGCACGGCGTCAGCGTCGAGGCGGGCATATTCCTCCTCGACCTGGGTGCGGTACTCCTCGATCCCGAGTTCGTGCACCAGGATCTTGATGCGGGCCTTGAACTTGTTGTCCCGCCGGCCGTGCAGATTGTACACGCGCAGCGCCGCGGTGAGGTAGGGAAGGATCTGGTCGCGCGGCAGGAAGGCGCGAAGCTCCTTCCCGATGAAAGGGGAGCGGCCCTGGCCGCCGCCGACCAGCACGCGATAGCCCTGCTCGCCTGCCGCGTTGCGCACGATCTGCAGGCCGATGTCGTGCACGGCGATGGCCGCGCGATCGACCTCGGACCCCGTCACCGCGATCTTGAACTTGCGGCCCAGGAACGTGAACTCCGGGTGCAGCGACGACCACTGACGCAGCAGTTCGGCGGTGATCCGCGGATCCTCGATCTCGTCGGCGGCCACGCCCGACAGCGGGTCGGACGTCACGTTGCGGATGCAGTTGCCCGAGGTCTGGATGGCATGCATCTCGACCGAGGCTAGATCGCGCAGGATCGCCGGCACGTCCCTAAGCTTTGGCCAGTTGAACTGGATGTTCTGGCGCGTCGTGAAGTGGCCATAGCCGCGGTCGTAGGTCTCGGCGATCTGCGCCAGCATGCGCATCTGACGGCTGCCGAGCGTGCCATAGGGGATCGCGACGCGCAGCATGTAGGCATGAAGCTGCAAGTAGAGCCCGTTCATCAGCCGGAGCGGCTTGAACTCGTCTTCGGTGAGGTGACCGGCCAAGCGCCGCTCGACCTGAGCGCTGAACTCCGCGGTGCGCTCCGCGACGAAACGGTGGTCGAATTCATCGTATCGATACATCGCCTTGCCCTCCGCGGCTCGCGGTGCTGGGTGTGGTGCGCCCGTGTGCAGGCCAAGCCATGCCTGCCGTGGGATCGCCCTGTGCGGTTCGTCTTGGCTTGGTCGGCCCGGACGCCGCCCGTTGTTGCCGAGCGCGCTACGCTGCCTTCGCCCGTGCGCCTTCCAGCGCGGTCAGTGCCTCGATGCCGACCGGCATCGTCGTGGCGCGCGAGGCCTTGATCCGTTCGCGCCGCTTCACGGGAACCGGCACACCGGCCTCGACAGTGACTGCGACGTCGTAGGGTCCGATAACGAGGTTGCCCGCGACGCCTTCCTCGGCCCGCATGCGCAGCGCTTCTGAGTCAGCCGGCGTCGTGGCGACGACGGCCCCGGCGATATCCCGGAGCCATCCATCGGGCCCGAGATACACGCTGTCGCCATCGATCAGATCGTTGGCGGTGAACACCACCGGGCTGAAGGCTTTTGGCATTGTGTCACCTCTGACGCGCGGATCGATCCGTCGGCTGACTTGGAATTAGCGGCCCACCGACGGCTTTTCAATAAATAACATGTAAGACTGCCGACATAAAAATATAACATCATGATAATGTGTAATTGGTGAGTTGAAAGGATGTTGCCCGCGCGATAGGGGCTCAAGAGGACGATGCGACGATCGGGCGGGTGTCCGGGACAGAAAATCAGTCTTTCCACGGTGAGGTGAGAGTGCCCGACAGTCAGCGACGCTATGCCAGACCCTTGCCCTGCAGCGCCGCGCTACCAGCGGGCTGGCCGCTCGGCAGCGGTCATGCGGCATTTCGCGAGATCGCTGTGATGGCGCGCGGCGAGGCC
Organism: Pseudomonadota bacterium; assembly: GCA_039199465.1. Lineage (GTDB taxonomy): Bacteria > Pseudomonadota > Alphaproteobacteria > Rhodobacterales > Rhodobacteraceae > Thermohalobaculum. Next base: position 6,508 of record JBCCSW010000020.1, on the reverse strand, counting down.
GACGAAGTGCTGCCGGCCGAGGCGGTGTCGACGGTGCACCCCGCGCTTCGCGATACGATGGCGCGGCTGATGGCGGGCGATCGGGCGCTGCGACGCGGCCCGGAGATCATGGCCATCGTCAATGTGACGCCCGACAGCTTTTCGGACGGCGGTACGCATGCGGCACCCGACCGAGCCGCGGCCTTTGCGCGCAAAGCGATCCGACACGGCGCCACCATCATCGATATCGGCGGTGAGTCCACCCGGCCGGGCGCCGAACCGGTCACCCCCGCCGCCGAGATCGCGCGCGTGGTGCCGGCGCTGCATGCCATCCGCGCGATGATGGTGGCGGAAGGTGTTGCCGCCACCCTGTCCATAGACACGCGCAACGCCCCAGTTGCGGCCGCCGCGCTCGATGCCGGCGCGACGCTGTTGAACGACGTGTCAGCGCTGACGCATGACCCTGCGATGGCCGAGGTCGCGCCACGCTTCGATCAGGTCTGCCTGATGCATGCGCAGGGCGACCCGCAGACCATGCAACGCGATCCGCGCTACGCCGACGTGGTGCTGGACGTCTATGACTATCTGGAACAGCGCATTGCCGCGGCCGAGGCGCTGGGCATCGCGCGCCATCGCCTGATCGCCGATCCGGGCATCGGCTTCGGCAAGACGATCGATCACAATCTCGCCCTGCTGGATGCGCTATCGCTCTTTCACGGGCTGGGAACGCGGCTCCTGCTTGGCGCATCGCGCAAGCGTTTCATCGGGACCCTTGCCGAGGGGACGGATACCGGCCACTCGGCGGATGATCGGGCGGCTGGTTCGGTCTCCGCAGCCTTGTGGGGTGTGGCACAGGGGGTGCAGGTCATGCGTGTTCACGACACGGCCGAGACGGCGCAGGCGCTTGCGGTCTGGACGGCCCTGGCGACCGTCGCACCGCGGGCGGCGTCGGCGGCGACAGCCCCGGCCGCGACCGAGGGACATGCTGCGGCCGTCGCCGTGACCACCGATGAAGGGGCTCTCCGATGAGCCGGCGCCTGTTCGGCACCGACGGTATCCGGGGCCGCGCCAATCGCCATCCGATGACCTCCGAGATCGCCTTGGCGCTCGGCCGCGCGGCAGGCACCTATTTTTGCAGCGGGCAGCACCGCCACACCGTGGTCATCGGCAAGGATACGCGGCGCTCGGGCTATATGCTGGAATTCGCACTCGCGTCGGGTTTCGTGTCGGTCGGCGTCGATGTCGAACTGCTCGGTCCGATCCCGACGCCGGCGGTCGGCATGCTGACCCGCTCGCTGCGCGCCGATCTCGGCGTGATGATCTCGGCAAGCCACAACGCCTTCGAGGACAACGGCATCAAGCTGTTCGGCCCCGACGGCTTCAAGCTGTCCGACGACGCCGAAGCGGCAATCGAGGCGATGATGGTCGAGGCCGGCGCGCCGGAGCTTGCCGCGCCGGCGGATATCGGCCGCATCAGGAACCTGCGCGACGGGCGTGCGCGCTATATCGAATTCGCCAAGTCCAGCCTGCCGCGCGGGCGCCAGCTGCAGGGCCTGAACGCGGTGATCGACACCGCGCATGGAGCCGCCTACGCGACCGCGCCCGACGTGCTGTGGGAGCTCGGTGCCGAGGTCATCGCCATCGGCAATCGACCGGACGGCGTGAACATCAATGTCGGCTGCGGCTCGACCGATCCGTCGGCCGCTCAGGCGGCGGTGGTGGCGAACGGCGCGGATATCGGGATCGCCCTCGATGGTGATGCCGACCGCGTTCATGTGATCGACGAGCGTGGCCGGGTCGTCGACGGCGACCGCATCATGGCCCTGATCGCGACCCGCTGGGCGCGCGAGGGCCGGCTGTCGGGCGGAGCGCTCGTGGCGACGGTGATGTCCAATCTCGGGCTCGAGCGGTTCCTGACCGGCCATGGCATCGGGCTGGAGCGCACCAGGGTCGGCGACCGGTACGTGGTCGAGGCGATGCGCGCCGGCGGCTATAATCTGGGGGGCGAGCAGTCGGGCCACATCATCATGACCGACCATGTGACCACCGGTGACGGTCTGCTCGCCGCACTGCAGGTGCTTGATGCGATGGTGGCCGCGAACAAACCGCTCTCCGAGATCGTCGATCTGTTCGAACCGCTGCCGCAGATCCTGAAGAACGTGCGGTTCAATGGCGCCGCGCGTCCGCTGGACGACCCTGCGGTCAAGGCTGCCATTGCCTCGGGCGAGCAGAGCCTCGGCAATGCGGGTCGTCTGGTGATCCGCCCCTCGGGTACCGAACCGCTGATCCGCGTCATGGGCGAGGCGGAGGACCAGATCCATTTGGAAAAGGTGGTCGACACGATCTGCGCCGCCGTCGCCCAGGTCGCCGGATGAGCGTATCTGGGGCCGAAGGCGTGTGAGCGGGCGGCGCGCGCCCAGAGCCGCGCGCCCCGAGCCTTGATGCGTGCCCGCCAGCCCCGCCCCTAGCCCCGCTTCCAGCGTCAGCCTTGGGCGTGCGCGTCGCGGCGACGGCCCAACGCGCCCTGACTGATCGCGAGGCCGGCGGCGATCAGGGCCAGGGCGACGCCCAGTCGGGGCGAGGGTTCCTCGCCCAGGAAAACGGTGCCGAAGACCACGGCCCAGACCGGCACCTGATAGTTCACCAGCGCGAGGAAACCGGGCCCGGCTGATCGTACCACGGCCAGCAGCATGACCGTGGCCAGCGCTGTCGGCACCAGGCCCAGGTATCCGACGGCAACCAGCGATGCCATCGTCTGCGCGCCGGTCAGCGTGGGGTCGAGGGCCACGGCCAGCGGCAGGGTCATCAGCGCCGCCAGGCTGAGCGCTGCCGTGGACAGTGGGATCAGGCCGCGATCCGGGGCCAGCCGCGCTCCGATCGAGCCTGCCGCATAGCAGATCGCCACGCCGAGGCATGCGCATTGCGCCAGCAGCGCCACGCGGCCGCCGGCGCCCAGATCGCCCAGTGCCTCGGGGCCGATCAGTACGGCAACCCCGGTGAAACCCACGATGAACCCCAGCGTCTTCTGGAGCGTCATGCGCTCGCCGGCGACGAAGACATGGCCCAGTGGCAGCACGAAGAACGGCACCGTCGTCATCAGGATGCCGGCGAGGCCGCTGTCGATATGCGCCTGCGCCCAGCTGAGCAGCAGGAAGGGCAACGCGTTCGACGTGACCGCGATCAGCAGCGCAAACACCCAGAACCGCCGATCCCGCCCGGACACGATGCCCGGCATCCGTTCGCCGCTGACCAGCCGGACCAGGTTGATGGCGAACGCTGCCAGGGCCAGACGCATGCCCGTGATCGCGAAGGGGCCGAGGTCGTCGGTCGCGATCTTCGTCGCCATGAAGGACGCGCCCCAGATCATGCCGAGGCAGATCAGCAGCAGCCAGTCGATCGGGCGGGCGCGGATCGGTGATGTGGCATCGCGCGGCATGGGTGATCGGGCCACAAGGCAGGGCGACCGGAACCGCCGGGGCCGACCGCGTATCCCGCCTTGATGATCGTGCCAATCCTGCGGTCTCGAAATCCGCGGTTACGGTGCGTCCTCATGCGCGCCCATCCGGTCCCGCGCCAGTCGGTCGGCGGCGGCGCCGGGCGGCATGCCCGCATCCTCGGCGGTGTCGAGGATGGTCGTCAGCGTCTCGGGCATCCGCGACAGCGCGGCGCGCGCCGCCACCTCGTCCATGCCCGTGATCGGCCGCGCGACCGAGATCAGGCCGCCGGCATTCACCAGGTAGTCCGGGCAATAGAGGATGCCGCAGGCGACCAGCCGGGCGTCGTCCGACGCCTCGGCCAGCTGGTTGTTGGCCGCGCCGCAGACGATAGGCGCCCCGATCTCGGGGATCGAGCGGCGGTTCAGCACGGCACCAAGCGCGCAGGGTGCGAACACATCGGCCTGGCTGGCATGGGCAGTGGCCGGATCGACGAGGGTCCCGCCGGTCTCGGCCGCCACCGCGTTCGCGACGTCGTCGCGGATATCGGCGAGCGTCAGAAGTGCTCCGGCCGCGGCCAGCCGGCGCGCCAGGTTGGCGCCGACATGACCGAGCCCGGTGATGGTGACGCGCAGGCCGTCGAAGCCACGGTTCAGCCGGCGCGCGACGGCGGTTTCCATCGCCAGCGCCACGCCCTCCGCCGTCCAGGGCGAGGGGTCGCCGACATGCGCGCTGGTGCCGGAGACATAGCGCGTCTCGCGCGCGACCTCGTCCATATCGGCGACCGAGGCGCCGACATCCTCGGCCACGATGTAGGCGCCGGCCAGCCGGTCGACCGCACGACCCATGGCGCGCATCATCTCGGGCGTTTTGTCGTGGCGCGCATCGGCCAGGATCACCGATTTGCCGCCACCAAGCGGCAGGCCCGCGAGCGCTGCCTTGAAGCTCATGCCGCGCGAGAGGCGCAGCACGTCGGTCAGCGCCGCGTTCTCGTCGGCATAGGGCCAGATCCGGCAGCCACCGAGTGCCGGGCCAAGACGGGTGTCGTGGATCGCGATGATCGTGCGCAGGCCGGCCGCGCGCTCCTCGGCGAAGAACACGCCCTCGTGCCCGTCGAACTCGGCATGGGTGAAGATGGGCATCGCCGCCACCGCCTGTCGTTTCTTTGTCGCAGCGCCGCGCGCCCGCGGCGACGCCATCCACCGCCGCCCGCTGTCGAGGTCACCGTGACACGCGCGCCGAACGACGCCGAGACCGCGGTTGCGCAACACCATGTTACCGCATCGGGCGTGCCCGCGCCTAAGTCGGCCTCCCCATGGCCCGTTCCCAGGGTCCTGTCTCCCGGCACCCACGGCCCCACGTGGTGCGCTGGAGTGGCGAAGGCTTGTCTGCCCGAGACTGGAGGGGTATCCGGCTTTTGGGCGCGTCGTCGGATGAGGGCGGTGGCGGCGGGCTCAGCGATCCGCCCTCCGACGATGGAGCGTCCGATGACGCAGACCCTCGCCACGCCTGCGGGCGGCGAGGCGGCCGTGCTGCCGCCGAAGCCTGCAACGAAGCCCCGAAACCCCAATTTCTCCTCCGGCCCCTGTGCCAAGCGGCCGGGCTGGTCGGCCGAGGCGGTGGCAGCCAGGGCCTGGCTTGGCCGTTCGCACCGCGCCGCGGGGCCGAAGAAGCAGCTCGCCGATGCCGTCGCACGCACCGCGCGCCTGCTGGGCGTGCCGGCGGATTACCGGGTCGGGATCGTCCCGGCCTCGGACACCGGCGCCTATGAGATGGCGATGTGGTCGCTGCTGGGCGCGCGACCGGTCGACATGCTGGCCTGGGAGAGCTTCGGCAAGGGCTGGGTGACGGATGCCGTGAAGCAGCTGAAGCTCGCCGACTGTCGGGTGATCGAGGCGCCCTACGGCACGCTGCCCGATCTTACCCAAGTGCGGTCGGAGGCCGACATCGGCTTCACCTGGAACGGCACGACAAGTGGGGCGCGCGTGCCGAACGGGAACTGGATCCCGGCCGACCGCGCCGGCCTGACGCTGGTGGACGCCACGTCGGCTGCCTTTGCGCAGCCGATCGACTGGGCGAAATGCGATGTCACGACCTTCAGTTGGCAGAAGGTGCTTGGCGGGGAGGGCGCGCACGGCGTCCTGATCCTGAGCCCGCGCGCCGTCAAGCGGCTGGAGAGCTTCACGCCCGACCGGCCGCTGCCCAAGATCTTCCGCCTGACCAAGGGGGGCAAGCTGATCGAGGGCGTGTTCAAGGGCGAGACGATAAACACGCCCTCGATGCTGGCCGTCGCCGACTATATCGATGCGCTCGACTGGGCCGCGGGGCTGGGGATCGAGGGCCTCTGGGCGCGGGCCGACGCCAATTTCGCGACCCTGCAAGCCTGGGTCGACCGCACGCCCTGGATCGAGAACCTGGTATCCGAGGCGGCGCATCGCTCCAACACCTCGGTCTGCCTGAAGGTCGTCGACCCGGCCGTCGCGGCGCTGGACGAGGCGGCGCAGAAGGCCCTGACCAAGCGCATGGCGGGCCTGCTGGAGGCCGAGGATGCGGCCTATGACATCAACGGTTATCGCGATGCACCGCCGGGGCTGCGGATCTGGTGCGGCGCCACCGTCGAGCGGTCGGATATCGACGCGCTGACCCCGTGGCTGGATTGGGCCTTCGCGACCGCCCGCGCCGAGGCGCTGTCCTGACGATCCCGCAGCGGCGCCCGCCGCGCCGCCCTTCCCCATCGCAGGCGCGCCCAAGCAGGCGGCGGCGCCGAGAGACATGAGAGCTACGCCATGACGACACCGAAGATCCTGATCTCCGACAAGCTGTCCGATGCCGCCGTCGCGATCTTCCGCGAGCGTGGTCTCGAGGCCGATTTCCAGCCAGACCTCGGCAAGGACCCCGACAGGCTTGCCGCCATCATCGGCGACTATGACGGCCTCGCCGTGCGCTCGGCCACCAAGGCGACCCGCGCGATCATCGAACGGGCGACCAATCTGCGCGTCATCGGGCGCGCGGGCATAGGCGTCGACAATATCGATATCGCCGCCGCCTCCGAGCGTGGGATCGTGGTGATGAACACGCCTTTCGGCAACTCGATC
>JBCCSW010000019.1:0-20559 GCA_039199465.1 Pseudomonadota bacterium | reverse complement strand
GGCACGGCCTTCGGCGGCGCGCGCGGGCGCACCGATGTGCCCCGCATCGTCGACTGGTACATGGAAGGCAAGATCGAGATCGACCCGATGATCACCCACACCATGGGCCTCGGCGACATCAATAACGGCTTCGACCTCATGCACGAGGGCAAATCAATCCGAGCCGTCGTGACGTACTGACGCGCCGCACGGGTGGTGGGCCGCTCTCTCGGCCTCACCGTCGCGGGCGCGACACGGTGAGGAGAACGCGATGTTCGAGGTCCTTTTGAGCGTCTGCCTGCTCGCCGATCCGGCCGCGTGCCGGACCGAGCGCCATGCCGGTGGTGCGACGCGCGCGGCCTGCGCCGCCGAGGCGCAGCGCTTGGCCGATGGCGTGGGCGCGGATCGACGGGCAGAGCGTTGGCCCTGCGTCGCGGCCGGGACGACGCCGTCCATCGCGTTGACCGAAATCGCACCGGGCGTGTTCGTTCATCAGGGACGGCATGCTGAGTTCGACCCAATCAATCTGGGCGACGTCGCCAATATCGGCGTGGTGATCGGCGAGCGCTCGGTCGCCGTCGTGGATGCCGGCGGCTCTGCTGCTGTCGCGCGCGGCGTTCTCGCCGCCATCCGCGAGATCACCCCGCTGCCGGTCAGCCACGTCGTCCTGACGCATATGCATCCCGACCACAGCTTTGGCGCGGCGACCTTGGCGGCCGGCGGCGCGCAGATCTTTGGCCATGCCAAGCTGCCGAGGGCCCTCGCCGCGCGGCGCGAGCATTACATCGCGCGGGCGCGCGACATGATCGGCCCGGCCTTCGCCGAGACGGAGCTGGCCGCGCCCGATCTGACGGTCGGTGACAGCATCGAGATCGACCTGGGTGGGCGCATCCTGGAACTCGTCGCCCATCCCACGGCGCATACCGACAACGACCTCACCGTCTTCGACCGCGAGAGCGGGACACTGTTCCTCGGCGATCTGCTGTTCGTCGGTCACTTGCCGGTTATCGACGGCTCGGTGCTCGGCTGGCTCGCCGTTCTGGACCGGCTGGAGGCTCAGCCGACGCAGCGTGCAGTACCGGGCCACGGCCCCGTTGCCGTTTCATGGCCCGAGGCAGCAGCGCCGATGCGCGCCTATCTCGAGGCCCTGGTCGCCGAGGCACGCGCGGCGATCGAGGCCGGCATGCCGATCGGCGAGGCTGCTGAGACACTCGGCCACAGTACGGCCGCGACCTGGTTGCTGGCCGACCGCTTCGCCGCCCGTAACGCCTTGACCGTCTACAAGGAACTGGAATGGGAGTGAAAACTCTTCCGTGAAATATTCTTTCTTGAAACAAGCTTCTCAAGCAATTCTTGCCCTCTCATAAAATGAGAACTTGAATGGCTCGTCTCAAATCGCGACAATGAGCGTGTTGACGGCGTCGTTGCGCGTTGTCGGCTGGCAGCGCGGGCTGTCGAACAAATGCTCCGGCCCGAACTCAAAAAAAATCAAATCGGCCGGGCGGTGATGGCCCCCTCGTCGGACCAGGGGGGGGCCGGGGAGGAACCATGAGAAAGATCGCTCTCGCTCTGCTGTCATCGACGCTGATCGCCAGCACCGCACAGGCCAATGACAGCGTGAAGCTGCTGACCTCGAACCCCAATTCATGGGTTTTGCAGACAGGCGACTACGCCAACACACGCTATTCGAACCTTGCCGAAATCAATGCCGAGAATGTGGGCGATCTGCAGGTCGCGTGGACGTTCTCGACCGGCGTGCTGCGCGGCCACGAGGGGGGTCCGCTTGTCGTCGGCGACATTATGTATGTGCACTCGCCGTTCCCCAACAAAGTCTATGCGCTCGACCTGAAGGCCGACGGACGGATCATCTGGAAGTACGAGCCGAAGCAGGATCCGAGCGTCATCCCCGTGATGTGCTGCGACACGGTGAACCGCGGCCCCGCCTATGCCGACGGCAAGATCTTCCTGCACCAGGCAGACACCACCGTCGTCGCGCTTAATGCGAAGACCGGCGAGAAGATCTGGGAGGTCGTGAACGGCGATCCCACGAAAGGCGAGACGAACACTGCGACAGTGCTGCCGGTGAAAGACAAGGTGATCGTCGGCATCTCGGGCGGTGAGTTCGGCGTGCGCGGCTCGGTCACCGCCTATGACATGAACACCGGCGAGCTCGTCTGGCGCGCCTATTCGACCGGCCCCGACGAAGAAATGCTGGTCGACCCGGAGAAGACGACGCATCTCGGCAAGCCGATCGGCCCGAACAGCTCGCTCGAGAGCTGGGAAGGCGACCAGTGGAAGATCGGCGGCGGCACGACCTGGGGCTGGTACAGCTACGATCCCGAGGCCGACCTGTTCTACTACGGCACCGGCAACCCCTCGACCTGGAACCCGTCCCAGCGCCCGGGCGACAACAAGTGGTCGATGACGCTGATGGCCCGCGATCCGGATACCGGCATGGCGCGCTGGCTGTACCAGATGACGCCGCATGACGAATGGGACTACGACGGCGTCAACGAGAACATCCTGGCCGACATCGAAGTCGACGGCGAGATGCGCAAGACGCTGGTGCATTTCGACCGCAACGGCTTTGCCTACACGCTGGACCGGCTGACGGGCGAGCTGCTGGTGGCAGAGAAGTTCGACCCGGTCGTGAATTGGGCCACGCATGTCGAGATGGATCCGAATTCGCCCGAATACGGCCGTCCGCAGGTCGTGCCGCGCTACTCGACCAAGGAGAACGGCGAGGACGTCAACACGACCGAGATCTGCCCGGCCGCCCTTGGCACCAAGGACCAGCAGCCGGCGGCCTTCTCGCCCAAGACCGGGCTGTTCTACGTGCCGACCAACCACGTCTGCATGGACTACGAGCCGTTCCGCGTCAGCTACACCGCGGGTCAGCCCTATGTCGGGGCGACGCTGTCGATGTATCCCGCGATGAACAGCCATGGCGGCATGGGCAACTTCATCGCCTGGGATGCCGGCAAGGGCGAGATCGTCTGGTCGTTGCCCGAGGAATTCTCGGTCTGGTCGGGCGCCCTGGCAACCGCCGGCGACGTCGTCTTCTACGGCACGCTGGAAGGCTATCTGAAGGCGGTCGACTCGCGCACCGGCGAAGAGCTCTACAGCTTCAAGACGCCGTCGGGGATCATCGGCAACGTCATGACCTACAAGCACGCGGGCAAGCAGTTTGTTGCCGTGTTCTCGGGGATCGGCGGTTGGGCCGGGATCGGCCTGGCGGCCGGGCTGGTGAACCCGAACGACGGCCTGGGCGCCGTGGGCGGCTATGCGAGCCTCTCGAACTATACGGCGCTTGGCGGACAGATGACGGTGTTCGCCCTGCCGGACTGATCCCGACGACGATCATCCCATCATCACATCTGCCGGCGCGCGTCATGCGTGCCGGCTTCACTCTCTCGATGCGCTCGCCGACGAACGCACAGTAAGTGGAGCCACGATGAACATCCTGACGACGCTGTCCGCCACCGTCTGTCTTGTCGCCGGCCTGGCGATGCCAGCGAACGCACAGAACGCCGAGCCCGACTGTCCCGAAGACTTCGACACCCTGCCGGGCTGCGACATGAGCCCGATGGACGATCCCGACTTCCCCAACAATCTGAGGGCGCTCCGCGCGAGCCGAGAGCCGGCGACCGAGACGATGCCGGAAGCGGCCCCCTCAGAGGCGACGGCAGAGGCTGCGCCGCAAGAGCCGGCAGAGGCGACCGCCGCGCCCGAGCCTGAGGAGACGACCGAGACGGCGACGACGGAAGCTGAACCCGCCGCCGGACATGGCGCCGTGGCGCATGGCGAGGCGGCCGCCACAACCGAGGCCGCCACAACCGAGGCCGCCACAACCGAGGCCGCTGAGACCGAGGCCGCCCCCGCGCCCGAACCTGCGCCCGAAGCCGTGGAATCGGCGGCAGAGCCCCGGAGCAGCGAGACCCATGTCGTCACCGCACGCGGCATTAAGTTCGATCCGATGTTCGTCTTCATCCAGCCCGGCGACACCGTCGCCTGGGAGAACATGCCGAGCCACAATATCGAGACCATCGACGAGATGGTCCCCGAAGGTCAGCCCAAGATCGAGACCGAGCTTGGCGACAACTTCTTCACCACCTTCGAGACCGAAGGCATCGTCGTCTACAAATGCACACCGCATTGGGGGGCACGCATGGGCGGCATCCTCGTGGTGGGCTCGCCCGAGAACCCTGGCGCCATCCTCGATGCCTATATGGCGTCGACCGACGTCAACAGGGCCAACCTGCCGGCACGCGGCCTGATCAAGCGCTTGCGCCAGGAGCTTGAGGACAGGGGCATGCTTTGACGCATCCCCTGACCATCCCGATCGGGCACCGCCGCCTCGGGGCATGCTGCGTTTTGCAGGCGCGCTGCGACACGAAGAAAAGAGAGGCAGCATGACCACTCGCGACCGATGGGCGAGGGTCCTACTAGCCCCCTGTGCCGCCGCCATCGTCGGGCTAATCGGCGTCCACCCGGCCAAGGCCGTAGACACCTCGGATCTCGTCTCGTCGACCGCATTCCGCGTCTGCGCCGATCCGGCGAACATGCCCTTCTCGAACGAGGCGGGCGAGGGCTTCGAGAACGAGCTCGCCGAACTGTTCGCCGAGAAGCTGGGGCGCTCGGTACGCTACACATGGTTCCCGCAGGCCACCGGCTTCGTGCGCAACACGCTTAGGGCAGCCAAGTGCGACGTGATCATGGGCTATGCCCAGGGCCACGAACTCGTGCTGAACACCAACCACTACTACGTCTCGAGCTATGTGCTGGTCACGCGGTCCGACGGCCCGCTGGCCGAGGTGGATCACCTCGCCGACCCGCGCCTTAAGGACAGTCGTCTCGGCATCATTGCCGGCAGCCCGCCCGCAACCCATGCCGCAGCAAACGGCCTTGTCGCCAAGGCCAAGCCCTATCCGCTGATGGTGGATCGGCGCCATGACGACCCGGCGCAGCTGATGATAGACGACATCGCGGCGGGCGAGATCGACGCCGGCCTCGCCTGGGGACCGATCGCCGGCTGGTACGCCAAAGAGGCCTCGATCCCGATGACCGTGACCCCGTTGCTGAAGGAGGAAGGACCGCCGCGCATGTTCTTTCGCATCACGCTCGGCGTGCGGCAGGGCGAACTGAGCTGGAAGCGGGAGCTCAACAAGATCATCCGCCGGAATCAAGACGCCATCGACGCGATCCTCTCCAGCTATGGCGTGCCGCTGATCGACGAGTTCGGTCGCAGCGATGGTACGAGCCAATGAGGGTGATCGGCGGCATGGCCGGCCTCCTGCTCGGGGCGCTGATCGCCCTGCCGGCCGGGGCCGTCGGACTGGGCGTCGCCGAGCCCGAGACCTATCGGACCGAGCAGTACCGCGCCCCCGTGCCCGAGACGCTGACCGGCGCCACGGTGGTCGATACCGAAGCGGCCCATGCCCTTTGGGAAAGCGGTGTCGCCTTCGTCGACGTCCTGCCGCAGCGGTCGAGGCCAAAGGACCTGCCGGAAGACGTGCTTTGGATCGAACGAAAGCGCGAGACCATCCCGGGCGCGATCTGGGCGCCGAATACCGGCTATGGCCGCATTCTGCCTCAGATGGATGCCTATCTTCGCTCCGTGCTTGAGCGGGCGACCGGGGGCGATACCGCAGCACCGGTCGTGATTTTCTGCAAGGCAGACTGCTGGATGTCCTGGAACGCGGCGCGGCGTGCGGTGCTGGAGTACGGCTATACCGCCGTGCACTGGTATCCCGAGGGCACTGACGGCTGGGGGTCCGCCGACCACCCGCTGGAGCCGGTTCAGCCCGCCGAATAGAGGCTAGCTGCCGTCGAGCGCACCCTGGATGATGCGGGCCAGCGCGAAGGCGCGCTTTTCCAGCAGCACCGGGCTTTCGCAGACGAACTGGAACGAGCGGCGGCGGTCGTCATAGATCCGCGTCTCCCAGGCGATGTCGTCCTCCAGCGCCTCTATCCTGTCGAGCGCATCGAAATCCTCGGGCGCAGACGCCTCGCGCATCGCGACGAGGTCGGTCCGCATGGCGTCGATGCGCTCGCTCCGCTCACGCTCTCGCTTGGCAAGGCGCGAGATGCCGTCGACGATCTTGGCGCGTTCCTGGTCGATACGCGCGAAGACGCCGGCGAACAGCGCCGTCAAACGCTCGTCGCGGGTCTTTGCCGCTGCGGGTGCGAGGTTGGCGACCAGTGCCGGAACGGCCTCGATCGGCGTACGGCGCGGCGCGATCTCGGCCACGAGGCTGGCGACCGCATCGTCATCGCGCCAGGCACGCGCGCTTTCAGGCAGGGCGGGGCCGGTCCACATCTGGCCCCAAGACAGGTGACGCACCTTGCGCTGCTGACAGGGCCAGTCGGGATCGTCGAAGGCCTGCGCAGGGGCCGCGCCGAACAGCGCCAGGATCATGACCGCGCCACCCAAGCATACACTGTGGCGCGAGATCCATCGCTCGTGGCGGGTCATGCTCGGGCGAGGCGCCTTGGCCCGGCGGACGACCGCATCTGCACCATCGACGATCCTCACTCCTCTGGGTCCTTTTCCTCGGGCGGCAGTTCGCCGTTGACCTGATAGTAGTCATAGCGCTCGCGCAGGATGCGGTACTCGTCGCAGCCATCGCTGAAATCGCCGTCGGAGAAGGCCAGCGCCACGCCACGGCAAACCTTGGCGAGCCGCGCCATCGTCTCCTCGGCCATCGGCACGTCGCCCATCTGCAGATAGGCCTCGCCCAGGTATTCCAGCGCCTGGCGGTGACGCGGATTGAGCTCGAGCGCCGTGGAATAGTGTTTGATGGCGAGAGCGTAGAGGCCCATTTTCCGATAGCTGTAGCCAAGCAGACTGTGCGCATTGTCGTGCCAGGGCCGGCGCTCCACCACGCGAAGGAGGCTGTTCACCATCTCCATCCAGTCTTTGGCTTTTCGCGCGCGGAGCGCCGCCGCATAATCGGGATCGCCGGACTCCGCGCGCGGGCTCATGTCGCCGCTGAACACGGCCTGTGCCGGTTGCGGAGAGAGCACCGCCGATGCCGCAACCGCGACGACGGCCGCGATGACGAGTGTCGATGCAGGCTTCGGTGTGAGCCCTTCGAGGATCATCTTCACTCGCATGCGCCTCCTCCTGTGGAATTCCGTTGGTGGTGCCAATCCATTCAGACCCAGCGGTGGCGATCAGCCCCGCCGCCGGCCGATACTGCCGCGCACCGGGTCGTAGGCCCGAACCGCGGCGTAGAAGAAGACGAGCCCGCATGGCACGACGACGCCAAGCGCGTCCCAGTTCACCTTGAGATAGAGCGCGTATCGGATCAGTTCGACGCAATGCGTGAACGGGTTGAGTGCCGCGATATCGTAAAGCAGCGGCGAGCCCTCACGGATGCGCCAGAGCGGGTAGAGCGCCGACGATGCAAAGAACATCGGGAAGATCACGAAGTTCATGACGCCCGCAAAGTTCTCCAACTGTCGGATGGCAGAGGACAGGAACAGCCCGATGGCACCCAGCAGAAAGCCCGAAAGGAACAGGGCTGGCAGCAGCGCGAGCATGCCCTTAGCCGGCATCTTGATGTCCCAGAGCGCGGCGACGAGGAGGAACGCGTAGACCTGAACGGTCGAGACCACGACCGAGGCCAGCAGCTTGGCCGCCAGTAGGAACCAGCGCGGGAACGGGCTGATCAGCAGCGTCCGCATCGCTCCGGTCTCACGGTCGTAGACCATCGACAGCGATGACTGCATGCCCTGGAACAGCTGGATCATCGCGCAGAGGCCGGGGACCACGTAGACCTCGTACAGGATATAGGTCTCGTAGGGCTCGATGATCGACAGGCCAAGCACGGCGCGCAGACCGGCGGCGAAGATGAACAGCCAGACCAGCGGGCGAACGAGGGCCGACAGAAAGCGCTCTTTCTGCTGCATGAAGCGCAGGCCCTCGCGCCAGATGATGCCGTAGGCACAGATCGCCCAGGCACGGGTAGTGTCGCGCATCGCTGCGTCGGGCGTGAGTGTACCGGGCGCGGCGCCCTCCTCGGTTTCGGCCGTCATGCCAGCGCCTCGGCACCCGCGCCGGTCTTGGCCAGGAAGACCGACGCGAGATCGTCCTTCCCGGCGATGTTTCGCGCGGGACCGGTCGCGATGACGCGCCCCTCGTGCAGCATCACGACCATGTCCTCGGGCGCGATCTCGTCGATCAGATGCGTGGCCCACAGCACGCCGACGCCATCATCGCGCGCCAGCGCATGGACATCGTCGACGATCGCACGACGCGCCGCCACATCCAGGCCCGCCGTCGCCTCGTCGCAGAGCAGCAGGCGCGGCCGATGGATCAGCGCGCCCGCGATCTCGGCCCGCCGCGCCTGCCCGCCCGACAGCGCGCGCACCCGGTCATGCATCCGGTCGGCAAGGCCCCAGCGCTCCATCAGCACCTTGCCGCGGCGCCGCGCCTCATCGCTCGCGATGCCGTACAGCGCGCCCTGATAGGCAAAGTTCTGCTCGACGCTCAGATTGGGGTCGATGGCGCGGCTTTGGAAGACGACGCCAAGCCGGGCGAGCGCGCCGCCCGGTTCGCGCCGTACGTCGATACCGCAGACCTCGATCGTGCCCGAGCGGTTGGCGAAGAGCCGGGTGACCAGGTTGAAGAGCGTCGTCTTGCCGGCCCCGTTGATGCCAAGCAGCGCCGTAAAGCTGCCGCCCGCGACCTCGAGGCTGACATCGTCGAGCGCTTTTCGCGCGTCGAAGCTGTGGCTGACGCCCGTGACCGACAGTGCTGGTCTAGGTGCCAATGTGCTGAACACTCCTGCGCCGCCTCAGGCGTCAATGCGGGCCCTCACGCCCTTCAGCGACGGACGGCCCAGCGCTTGGGACGCCGTTCGCCGGGACCACTTCACCCAGTGTTACCGCTAGAGACCGCGCCGTCGAACGCCACGACAGCCGACGCCCTGCGCCCGATTGTCCGAACGGGCGCGGTGACCGCGTCTATGCCGTGCGTTCACTGGATCGAAATGTCGACGCGCTGGCTCTCGCCGGTCGAGCCGGGGATCTTCATCTCGTAGCGTCCCGGCTTGATCGCGATGAACGAGAACTCGATGGTGCCGGCGTCGTCAAACTCGAAACTGTCGATCGAGATCGGCCGTACCTCGAGATCATTGATGACGATCTCGTCCATCCATATCGCGTGGAAGAACTCCGGGCCGACCAGCGCGAGTTCCTGACTGCCGTCCGATGTGATCATCATCTCGTAGTAGGCGCCCGATTGCAGCACGATCGGCCCGTCCGAGAGCGGCACGCCGGCGGCAAGCGTGAGCTCCAGCTCCTCGCCCTGGTTGCACTTCGCAAGCAGCCCGGCGAAGCCCATTTCCGAGCCGTCGCATAGCGGCGCGGCCGAGGCTGTGCCGAAGGGCAGGGCGAAGAATGCGGCGATGGCCATGGCGGCGGTCAGACGGGTCATGGTGGTCTCCCAGCAAGCTAAGGGGTCTTATTGTTAGGATCTGCGCCGCCTCTCATTCGGCCATCCGGCCAGTTTGGCGCCTGTGTTTCGGCGTGACGGATGGGCCCGGCCGACGGGCGGGGTCGGCCACCGACGGTCACTGGGGCGACACGACGACGCCCCAGGGTGCCTCGCCGACCTGAATCGATTTCACGACCTCGTCCGCCGCGACGTCGATCACGCTGATGTCGTTGGAGTTGCCGTTGGTAGTGAACAGGTACCGCTCGTCCGGCGTGAAGGCGAGCTGCCAGACCCGCTGGCCGACCAGCAGATAGTCGATCACCTCGTCGGTTCTGCCGTCGATCACGGCGACGCGGTTGGCGGGGCCCAGTGCGACATAGACCTTGCTGCCGTCCGAGGTGACGCGCACGCCGACCGGCTGCAGCGCCTCGGGCGCAACGCCCGGCACTTCAAAGCTGATCTTCTTCATGATGTCGCCGTTAGTCGGGTCGATAACGGCGACGGTGCCGCCGATCTCGGCCGAGACGTACAGCTTGCTGCCATCGGCAGTGAACTGCGCAAAGCGCGGCCGGCTGTCGACCAGCACATTGATGTTCAGCTCAAAGGTCTCGGTGTCGATGAAATGCGCCATGTTCGTGGTCTCCGAGGTGTTGACCACGATCTTGCCGTCGGGGCTTACACCCATGCCCTCGGGTTCCACACCGACGGGGATCTCGGCCAGCACAGTCTTCTTCACCACGTCGACGACCGTGACGATGTTGTCGTCCTCGTTCGCGATGTAGAGCGGGTTTCCCGAAGGATGCAGCACGAAAAGCTCGGGATCGGGCCCGGATGGCAGCGTGTGCTTCAGCTCCATCGTTGCGGTGTCGAACACCTGTACCGTGTCGTCGTCCGATGCGCAGACATAAAGCTCGGTGCCATCCGGGCTGATGGTAATGCCGCGCGGTCGCTGGCCGACAGGGATGGTCTTGATGACCTCGAGGGTCTCAACATCGATAATACTCAGATCGTTCGATTTCTCATTCGTCACATAGGCCGTCAGGGCAGCGGCGCCCCCGCCCGAGAGGCCGAGGATTGCGGCGGTGACGGCAATTGCGGCGAGGGAACGGTGCATCGGTGATCCTCAGTTGAGCGAACATGCGCTTTCCGGCTCATCGAAGCCGAGCGTGTCGAGCCGGAAGCGCTGGTGCAGATATTCATCGAGAGGCGTGACGGTCACGACCGAGCGCCCGTCGGCAAGCAGCACGCCCTGACGAAGTTGTTGATTCCACGGCCTGAAGCTGAGGGCCTTCCCTTTGAAGGCGGCGATCTCAAACGCATCCGAGACGAGATAGTCGGCGAGCGTGCTTGGATCGGCACTGCCGATCCGCGTCACCGCCTCACCAATCACGCGCACGGCCAGCCAGGCCTGATAGTCGAGCTCGGTCATGTGCCGGCCGTTGTCACGCTCGAACCGACGCTGCAATTGCGTGGCGCCCCAGCTTTCATGCGCGGGATGCCATGTCTGACCGCGCAGACCTGCATCGCCCGCCACCGGCCGAGCATCCCAGGTGCGGAAGGGAAAATAGGCGCCGAACAACTCGTTCTCGTCGGTGACGAGGACGATGTCGTGCGCCTTCGCGCCCTGCATGAAGACCGGGATCTGGCGCTGGACCAGCACATGGCCGCTGTCCGAGGTGCGCATCCCTTCGGTGTCCTCAAACACCCGCGTCTCGACAACCTCGGCGCCGAACTTGCGGGCGGCGCGCTGCAGCGCCTCGGCCATGGCACGATCGCCGGCATGTTCGCCGCTGACGATCAGCCAGTCGTCCCAGCGCTTCCAGATCAGGTATTGAGCGAGGCTGTCGGCGACCATCGCGCGCGAGGGCGCGATGTGGAAGACATTGGCGCGGCATCCATCGAGCCTAAGGCCGTCGTCGCGTGCGTAGGCATTTAGGATGATCGCATCCGGCGCCGCTTCCGCAGCATGATCGGCCAGCGCCAGCAGCGTCTCGGCTTCGGCCAGTATGACGAAAAGGCGGACGCCCTCGTTCAGCAGACCGTCGAGAGAGCCGATGGCATCCTCCGGCGCCGCGGTAACCTCCAGCGTTTCGTAGGCATGGCCAAGAAAACGTCCGGTGGTCGCGTTGTCCGCCGTGGCACGCGTCGCGCCGGCGAAGGCCTCGTTGGGGGGCGTATCGTCGAGGCGCGATATCGGTTGCTCGGCCTCGGGCAGCAGCTTTACCACCCCGACCCGGGCGGTGACGCTCGCCTCCTGCGCCTCGGCAGGCGGCGCACCGCTCAGCAGGGTGATCGACAGGCCTACGGCGATCAGACACCGCAACCCCACGGTCCGATGCATGCGCATGTTCCTCCCGGTCAGCCGAATGCCACGCGATGCGCCGCTCCGGCCTTCTCTTTCTTGTTGGTGCACAGTCCGGCAAAGCAGCCGCGCGCCGTCAACCGCCAAGCTGTCTTGACAGGTGCGACCCTCAGACTCTGAGAGTGCAACCGGCGCCGGGCTTGCGCCATTGACCTCGGCGCAACACGACCAAGACTGTTTGGCGTCTGGCGGAGGGCCACGAGCGGATGCCAAGCAGCGTGAAAGCAGTGGTCGCGTCGGTGGCTCTGTTGGCTTGGGCGCCCCATGCGCTGGCCGACACGGCGGCACCGGAAACCGTTGCTTTCCTCGGCCTCACCTTCCTCAACACCAGTCTCGAGCCCGTGTCGCCAGCCGAGGAGACGCGCCTCTCGCTTGCTTCGGATCGGTTGGCCGAGGGGCTCGCGGCCTCGGGACGCTATGCGCTGGTCGAGACCGCGCCGGTGGTCGCCGCGGCAGAGCGCTACCAGAACCTGGCGCATTGCAACGGCTGCGACACGCGCTTGGCGCGCGAGCTGGGCGCCGATATGGCGGTTACGGGTGAGATCCAGAAGACCTCGAACCTGATCCTGCACATCTCGATCTACATGCGCGACGCCGAGAGCGGGCAGCTCGTCAACGGCGGCTCGGTCGATATCCGATCGAACACCGACGAGAGCTGGCTGCGCGGCATCGACTACATCCTCAAGAACCGGATCCTGCGCGAGTGAGCTGATGCGTCTGTTGATCGCCCTTGCCCTCTGCTTTTCGGTGTCGCCCGCCGGCTGGATGGCGACCGCGCGGACCGAGGGCGACGAGCCGCCCGTCCTGACGCTTGCCGTGCTCAAATTCGGCACGGTGAACTGGCTGACCGACACCGTTCTCAGCAACGGGTTGGATCGGGCGGCGGGCATCAGGCTCGAGGTGATCCCGCTCGCCGGAAAGGCGGCGACCACGATCGCCTTTCAGGCCGGCGATGCCGACGTCATCGTCACCGACTGGGTCTGGGCGATGGGCCGTCGCCATGACGGCGAAGATCTGCGCTTTGCCCCCTACTCGACCGCGCTCGGCGCGCTGATGACGCATCCCGAAGCCGAGATCGACGACATCTGTGCGCTGCGGGATCGCGATGTCGGCGTCGTGGGCGGCGAGCTCGACAAGAGCTGGCTAATCTACGAGGCGTTGGCCGAAAGCGCCTGCGGCTTTTCCCTGCCCGCCGAGACGCGCACGCTGTTCGGCGCGCCACCGTTGATGAGCCGGCAACTCGAGACCGGCGGCGTCGATGCGGTATCCACCTACTGGCACTTTGCCGCGCGGCTGCGGGCCGAGGGCATGCGGCGCACGATCGACGTGAAGGGCGCGTTGGCGGCGCTCGACATCGCACCCGCGCCGCCGATGGTCGGCTTTGTATGGAACGCGGAAAGGGTCGAGCCCGAGGTGATCGGGGCCTTTCTGCATGCCGTTGGCCAGGCGCTGGATCTGTTGGCCAAGGATGACGGCGCCTGGGCGGCAGTGATGCCGCTGATGCGCGTCGACAGCGGCGCCGCCTTCCGCCAACTGCGCGACGACTATCGGGCAGGCATCGTGCCTGGATGGCGTGACAGCGATACTGAGGCGGCGCGCAAGCTCTATACGGTCCTGAGTGACACCGGTGGCGAGGCGTTCCAGCGCGGGGCCGGTGTGTGGGACGCGGCCCTGTTCGAGGCGCCGGATCCGTCCCCGCTCACGCCCCCATCCGGCAGCGATGGCGGCGGCTGATCTTCGCAACATGCTGCCCGCGGCGGGCAACTGGGCCTGGCCGGTCCTGTCGCTCGGGGTGTTCATCCTGCTCTGGGCCGTGATCGCGGCGGTCATCGGCTCGCCGGTCCTGCCCAGCCCGGCTGCGGTCGTCGCGGCGGCACATGCCGAGATCGCGCAGGGCTATTTCGGCCACCTCGCCATGACTCTGCTGCGCGTCGGCGCGGCCTTTGCCATCGCGATGAGCATTGGCTCGGCGATCGGCTTAGCGCTCGGCATGAACTGGGCCATCGACCGCTCGTTCTCGGGCTGGCTGACGCTGTTTCTGAACCTGCCGGCGCTGGTCACCATCATCCTTTGCTATGTCTGGTTCGGCCTGACCGAGGTGGCGGCCATCGCTGCGGTCTCGATCAACAAGATCCCGAACGTCGCCGCGACCCTGCGCGAGGGCGGCCGTGCCCTTGACCGCGATCTGGACGAGATGGCCGGTCTGTTCTCGCTGTCGTGGCGGGCGCGGATGCGCCATGTGGTGCTGCCGCAGCTCGCTCCATTCTTCGCCGTCGCCGCGCGCAATGGCCTGGCGCTCGTCTGGAAGATCGTGCTCGTCGTCGAGCTTTTGGGTCGGTCGAACGGCGTCGGCTACATGCTGCACCTGCATTTCCAGCTGTTCGACGTGGCGGCCATCCTCGCCTACGCGCTCGGCTTCATCGTCGTGGTCCAGATCATCGAGCTTGCGGTGCTCGAGCCCTGGGAGCGCAGCGCCCGGAGCTGGCGGCGTTGAAGGATCACGACGACGAGGACGCCGCGTTGACGGCACATGTGGATCGAAAGGCGTTCGGCAGCGCCTTGATCCTGCGCGACGTCACGCTCAGGATCGGGCACGGAGAGCGCGTGGCGATGCTCGGCCCTTCCGGCTGCGGCAAGAGCACCCTGCTCGCGATCCTGGCCGGCATCGACTGGGACTTCGAGGGGTCCATCATGCGCGACCGCGGCCGGCTCGCAATGGTCTTCCAGTCGCCGCGCCTGCTGCCCTGGCGCACGCTGACCCAGAACATCGCGCTCCTCCCCGACGTCGCGGACGAGGGTCGCGCCCGCACCGCGCTGGCCGAAGTCGGTCTCGCCGACCAAGCCAATGCCTACCCGCAGGTGGTCTCGCTCGGCCAGCAGCGCCGTGCCGCGCTGGCCCGCGCGCTCGCCATCGATCCCAAGATCATCCTGCTCGACGAGCCGCTCGTCTCGCTCGATCCGCAGCGCGTGGGTGCCATGCTCGACCTGATCCGACGGGTGCTCGATACCCATCGGGCGGCCGCGCTGATCGCCACCCATGACCGGCGCGAGGCGCTGGCCCTTGCCGACCGCCTGATCGAGCTTGGCGGAAGCCCCGCGAC
Source organism: Pseudomonadota bacterium (assembly GCA_039199465.1). Classification (GTDB taxonomy): domain Bacteria; phylum Pseudomonadota; class Alphaproteobacteria; order Rhodobacterales; family Rhodobacteraceae; genus Thermohalobaculum. Next base: position 5,675 of record JBCCSW010000019.1, on the reverse strand, counting down.
CATAGTGACGGAGCGCCGATCTCCGCTAAACCGCGAGGATCGCTGCGACCCGCAAAAGGTAGAAGCGGTCTATCAGGCATGGTTCGGCGAGGATGCGCCCGCCACCGCCCGACCGGCGCTGGACGACACCGACGGGTGACAGTGGGAATCGACCGGCACTAGGCTGGGTGCATGGCCGAGCTCGCAACCCAGACCGAGGGCGCGGCGTCGCGACCGGGCCCCATCGCGACGCTGAGGACGACGACGATCGTCGCGCAGCTGCGTGTCGCCTTTCTTGCGCTCTTGCTGCTGCTGGGCTCGCTCGGCGCCCTGACGATCTCGGGCGTCGAGCGGGCGCTTGAGGAGGTGCGCGACGCCGAGCGCAGCCTGCAACAGATCGAGCATGCGCGGGCGATGGAGGCCGCCTTCAACCGCTATGTGCTGACCGAGGTGACCCGGCGCCTTGCCGGCAGCGGCACCCCTGAGGAAAGCCTGGCGGCGGGACGCTTGAGGGGCGCGCTGCTCGCCTATCGCGCCGGGATCGCGCGCGAGATCGAGACCGCGCGCACCGAAGCGCAGCGCGACGCGGAGCGATCCGAGATGCGCCGTGCCGCCGCGCTCTCATCGCTGTTCGAGACGATCGAGTCCGGCGCCATGTTCGACCGCGCGCTCGGCCCCGATTTCGATGCGGGCGACGCGGCGCTTGGCTTTCTCGACGCCCATGTCGGCACCCGCGATATCGCGTTTGCGGCACTGCTCGACGACATCCTTGCCGATGAGCGGGGCGAGGCGGTCGAAGCCTTCACCGGGCTCGACCGACTGCGGCGCGAGAAGGTGGTACTCTGGTCGGCACTAGCATCGCTGTTCCTGATCGGCGCCGCGCTGTTCACGCTGTTCTTCTACCGACGGATCATGCGCCCGATCTCGGCCTTTGCCGACGCTGCGGCAATCGACCCCGTCCCCGGCGAGGTGCCCGAGACGCTGCCGGGCGAGTTCGCCCTGCTTGCGCGCCGTTTCAACGCAATGGTGCGGCGGATCTCAAGCGAGCACGAGCGCCTACAGGCCACCGTGGTAGCGAAGACGGCGGAGCTTGAGCGCGCCAACCGGGAACTGCGCGCGATCGACACGCAGCGGCGGCGTTTTTTCGCCAATGTCAGCCACGAGCTGAGAACGCCGCTGACCACGCTCCTTGGCGAGGCGCAGCTGGCCGAGCGCGGCGACGATGTCGCGCGCCTCGATGGCTTGCAGCGGATCCTGGCCTCGGCCCGCTTCCTCGGACGGCGGCTTGACGATCTGTTGCAGCTCGCCCGATCCGAGGATGGCCAGCTGTCGCTCACCATGGGCGAGGCGGACCTGGGTCGCGCCGTCGTCAGGGCAGTGGACGCGGCCCGCGGCTATGCCACCGCGAGCGAGGTCGACCTGACGCTGGCCCCGCCGCCCGCCGGCGTCTCGCTGGCACTGATGGGCGACGAAGAAAGCCTCACGCAATGCGCGCTGGCGCTGATCGACAATGCGGTGAAGTTCACGCCGCCGGGCGGCGCGGTCACCGTTTCGCTGTGCGCGCACGGCGATCGGATCGGCCTTCAGGTCGAAGACACCGGCCCCGGCTTCGACGGCGATCCGACCGCGTTGTTCGACCGCTACGCGCAAGAGGCCAGCGGCCGGACGGCGGGCGGCTCGGGCCTCGGCCTCGCCATCGTCCGCTGGATCGCCGAGGCCCATGGCGGCAGCGCGACCGCGAGCAAGGGCGATCGGTCTGGCGCCGTGCTGACCGTGATGGTGCCCGCTGGTGACCGCAGATCGTCGGGGCAGGACGCGTGACGGCCCCAGACGCGGCCCGGCTGCTGGTGGTCGAGGATGATACCGGCATCGGCCGGATGCTTCAGCGCAGCCTGCAGAGCGAGGGGTATGCGGTGGACTGGGTGCGCGACCTCAAGGGAGCCATCGCCGCCGCACGCGCCACGATGTACGACCTCGTCCTGCTGGACCGCACCCTGCCCGACGGCGATGGCGCCGAGTTCTGCCGCGCGCTGCGCCGCTTCGGCAGCGACGCCCCGATCTGCATGCTGACGGCCCGCGAGGCATTGGAAGACAAGCTGGAAGGCTTCGATGCGGGCGCCGACGACTATGTGACCAAACCCTTCGAGCTTGAGGAATTGTTGGCGCGCCTCGCAGTGTTGCGCCGCCGCTCGCGCCGTGTCGCCCACCGCCCGGTGCTGGTGGACGAGCGCCGCATTCTGCGCGTTGGCCCGCAGCAGGTGGCGTTCACGGCGCGAGAATGGCCGATCCTCGCGCTTCTGTTCAATTGCGAGGGCAAGACGGTCAGCCGCGAGCGCATCATCGCCGAGGCTTGGGACAGCGAGGGCGAGGTGAGCGCTAACAATGTCGACGTCTATGTGGGCTATCTCCGCCGCAAGCTGGCCCAGGCCGACCTGCCGCTTCGCATCGAGACGGTCCGCGGTATCGGCTTTGCCCTGAAACGCTGACCGCGTGGCGCCTGGCCATCCCGTAACCGTAGCGCCTCGCGTCGAACCTCTCCCGCTCTGGGTGACATCGTGCGATAATGTCGCAGCACGCCGGCATGACCGGCCGCAAAAGAACAACATCGCCGGGAGGGACGTCGTGTCCGACAACAAGACCATCATCGCCGGGGTCACCGGCATCGTGATCGGCGCGCTGGTCGTCTCTGGCGCAGACGACGACGCGGCGCGCTTCCGCGCGCTCGACACGAAACTGGGCGCCGTCGAGCAGCAGCTCGACGAGATCGGCGCACTCGCCCGATCCGGCGCCGACACCGCCGAGAGCACGGTGGCCAGCGCCGCCGCGACGCAGGCGGCGCTAGGGGCGCTGGAGGAGAGCATCGCAGCGCTCGGCAGCCAGCAGGCCGCACTGAACGCCGATCAAGCGGCATTGAGCGGGCGCCTCGCCGACAGCGCGTCGGCGATCGGCCAGCTTCCCGGCCGCGACGATCTGGCCGCTATCGACACGCGGATCGCCGATCTGGGCGAGGCAATGGAGCGCCGTGCCGAGGCGTTGGAGGCGCGCATGGCAGCCCTTGGCACAGCACCAACCGCCCCGGCCGCGGCGCCCGCCGTCGCAGCGGCGCCACCCGCGGTATCCACGTCAACAGCGGCGCAGCAGGAGGTAGCCGCCCTGCCTGCCACCCGAGACGACGCCCCGCCGCCGGAGGCGATGACCGATGGCGCCCTGGCATTGGCTTTCGGACACAGCGCCATGGCCGGCGAGACGCGCGTGTTCCTGTCGCGCCGTGCCGGCAACGATGTCGTACTCGCGCTGCCCGGTGGCCGGATGGTGCGGGCAGGACCCGATGCGGGAACGGCCGATCTCGGCGACGGCTGCACGCTCGCCCTTTCCGGTATCGCCGACCGCATGGCTTATCTCGCTCATGATTGCGCAACGGCCGCCATGGCACCGGCCGCCGCGTCATTGCGCACGGTCCCCGCGCCGGTTGCCGAACTGTCATCGGACCCTGAGACGCTGCGCGAACGGATCGGCGAGAATGGTGTGGCCCTCGGTTTCGGCGAGAGTGCGATGCTTGGCGAACAGCGCGTCGTCCTCTCGCGCATGGACGGCCGGGATGCCGTTCTCAGGCTGGCGGGTGGCGGGGATCTGCGCATCGGGCCCGATGCTGGAGCACTGGATCTCGGCGACGGCTGCACGGCGATCCTGGAGGGGACCGCGGACCGGCGTGCCTATATCTCGACGTTCTGCGATGGCCAGACGCGCGTTGCGAGGGCCGCGCCTGCATCCTCGACTGCGGTCGATGCAGCAGGCGAGACTGCGAGCGGTACGACGGAGGAGGCGGAGAGCGACATCGCCGAAATCGTGCTAGGCGCAGGCGAGACTGCGGCCCTCGGCGATCAACGGATCTTCTTCTCGCGGCGCAGCGGCCAAGATGTCGTGCTCCGCGTGGTCGGCGCCGGAGACATCACGGTGGGTCCGCTTGCTGGATCCGCCCAAGTCGGCGGCTGCGACCTCACGCTTCTCCGGATGGAGGGCAACAAAGCGGTGTTTCGCGCCGGCTGCTGACGGCCTTGGTGCATCGATCGGCGTGGCGGCCGATGCAGGGCGTCCGGTTCACTTGTAATCTTGCGACGCCTCCGCCTACCCTGCCAAAAAAAACGGGAGGAAGAGATGGCGCCGTCGTTCTGGCGCTCGTGGGCGGTCGCCGCCGTCCCATGTCTGCGATCCGCGCTTCATTGCCCGCCCCGCGGTAAGTGGCCTGACGACGTTCTGGGCCAAAGACGCGCAGAGCTAGACCGAGATCGCGTGTCGCTGCTCGGCATAGCGCTCAAGCGTCGTATGGCACTCTGGTCTCTTGGCGAAGCGCGCGCTGCAATGCCGCTTCAGCGCCGGCGCCCCGAATGGATCTGACTTTTGAGCGGCGCATGACTGATCCTCGTCAGCTTAGGACGGATAGCTTCGAGAGCGCGCTTTCGAGTGCGTCGGTACTTGTCATCGACGACGAGCCCGGCATGCGCAATTTTCTGTACAAGACGTTGAGTGGTCCGTGCCTACGCGTCGATGTCACGGCTGACACGGATGAGGCATCAGCCCTGCTGGATGAGCGCGCCTACGATGTGATCGTACTCGATAATATCATGCCGAATAAGGGTGGTCTCGAGTGGTTGGCTGAACAGCAGCAGATCGGGCTCTTCTCCGACGCAATCCTGATGACCGCTCATGCCGACTTGGACACGGCGATTGCAGCTATCCGGGCTGGGGCATCAGATTTTCTGCTGAAGCCGTTCCGCTCAAATCAGATCTTGAACGCAATCGCACAGAGCCTGGATCGCGTGCGGCTGCGTCGGCAGAACGCGGTCTTGCGTCATGAGCTTGAAGCCGGGACCGACCCGCTTCGCCATCGAGACGCGCTGTTGGGCGCGTCGGATCAGATCGACGTGGCGCGTCAGGCAATCGAACGTGCGGCGACGACCTCGGCGCATGTTGTCATCCGTGGTGAGCCAGGCACCGGAAAGCAGATCGCGGCAAGGATGCTGCATTCGCATTCCGAGCGCCGGTCCCACCCATTCCTTTGGCTGCAATGCTACGGCCTCGACGAAGACGGCTTTCGCGCACGCCTTTTCGGAAGGCTGATGGGCTCGGGCGTCGGAGGCGACGTCGGTGGTGATGGCATGCTGCTCGATGCGAGCGGCGGGACTCTGTTTCTCGAGGATGTCGAGTTGCTGACACCCCCCTGTCAGAACTTGCTGAACGAACTTCTCACCACCGGGCGCTTCAGCCCCATCGGCGCGCAACGCAGCCACCACATGGGCGTTGAGGTGATAGACGCAATCGCCGCCAAAGGCCGCATCAGCGGCAGGCGCCAGCAGTTCATCGCTCCCCAGTGTGCCAAAGCGGCGCAGATGTACCGACCCGTCGCCGAGCAGCGTGATCGTGCCCGCGGTGCCTTCGATCAGCGCCTCGCCCATCGTGCAGCGGGTGTTGCGTGCGGCGTGATCCAAAAGCCTGTTGCCGTCGAACATCGCCCGCCGCTCCCCGGGGTAGGAGAACAAGATGTAGCCCGCGTCCTCGCCCGCGATCACCGGGTTCATCTGGCGCAGGTCGGCAAAGACGCGATCCGGCGCGCCCATAAGGTAGCGGAATGTGTCGATCCAATGCACGGCGGTCTCATGCACCAAGAAGCGTTCCATCTGCTGAAAGTAGGGCTGCCG
>JBCCSW010000018.1:0-20854 GCA_039199465.1 Pseudomonadota bacterium | reverse complement strand
CCCTGTCCGCCCGATCTCCTGTATCTAGACGAACAGGGCTGGAATGCCGCGCTGCATGGCCGGCCGGTACGCGCGTTCTCGCCCCACCGTCAGGCGCCGGGACCGGGCGTGATCGATGCCGGCGGCCGGGCAGGGCGGTCCTTCGCGCCCGAGCGGCAGGCCGATGACGGCAAGCTGTTCCAGGCGCTCGCCGATCACCTCCGCGCCCGCCTCCGCGACGGGCCGGTGGTCTTCGCCGCCTATTCGGAAGGCGCCCGGGAACGCCTCGGCAGCCTCCTTGCCGATCAGGGCTTCAGCGATCCTACCATCGCCAAGCACTGGCGCGAGATCGGGCAGGGCCTGACGCTGATGGTCTGGGGGCTGGAGGCCGGCTTCACCTGCCGCGAGGCCACGGTGATCGCCGAGCAGGACGTCCTCGGCGATCGGCTGATCCGCCGCGCGCGCCGCTCGCGCCGGGCCGAGAACTTCCTGACCGAAGCGCAGAGCCTGATGCCCGGCGATCTGGTCGTCCATGTCGACCACGGCATCGGACGCTATCAGGGGTTGGAGACGGTCAGCGCCATGGGCGCGCCGCATGAATGTCTGGCGCTCGAGTACCGTGCGGGCTCGAAGCTCTACCTGCCGGTCGAGAACATCGAACTCCTCAGCCGCTACGGCCACGAGACCGCCGAGCTCGACCGTCTCGGCGGTGGCGCCTGGCAGGCCAAGAAGGCCAAGATGAAACAGCGCATCCGCGAGATGGCCGAGAGCCTGATCGCGGTCGCCGCCAAACGCATGATCAAGAAGGCCGAGGCGTTGGAGCCCGAGGCCGGCGGCTATGCCAAGTTCGCGGCCGGTTTTCCCTATACCGAGACCGACGACCAGCTTCGTGCGATCGAGGACGTGCTGTCGGACCTGGCCGCGGGCAAGCCGATGGACCGGCTGGTCTGCGGCGATGTCGGCTTCGGCAAGACCGAGGTTGCGCTGCGGGCCGCCTATGTCGCCGCCGCCTGCGGCCTGCAGGTCGCGGTGATCGCGCCGACCACGCTCCTCGCACGCCAGCACGCCAAGGAGTTCGCCGAACGCTTCCGCGGCACTGGCCTCAAGGTGCGCCAGCTTTCCCGCTTCGTCGGCACGAAGGAGGCGGCGGAGACGCGCAAGCTGCTGGAGGCCGGCGAATGCTCGGTTGTCATCGGCACGCATGCGCTGCTCGCCAAGAACGTGAAGTTCTGCAATCTCGGGCTGCTGATCATCGACGAGGAGCAGCATTTCGGCGTCGCCCACAAGGAGCGGCTGAAGAGCCTGCGGGCCGATGTCCATGTGTTGACGATGACGGCGACGCCGATCCCGCGGACGCTGCAGCTCGCCATGACCGGCGTGCGCGAGCTGAGCGTGATCGCCACCCCGCCCGTGGATCGCCTCGCCGTGCGCACCTATATCGCGCCGTTCGACGAGGTGACGGTGCGCGAGGCGCTGTTGCGCGAACACTACCGCGGTGGGCAGTCCTTCTTCGTCGTACCCCGCATCGCCGACTTGCCGGATCTCGAGGCGTTCCTGAAGGAACAGGTGCCCGAGGTCAGCTATCTCGTGGCCCATGGCCAAATGGCGCCGGGCATCCTGGACGACAAGATGAACGCCTTCTACGACGGCAAGTACGACGTGCTGCTGTCGACGACGATCGTGGAATCAGGCCTCGACATTCCCTCGGCGAACACGCTGATCGTGCACCGCGCCGACAGCTTCGGCCTGGCGCAGCTCTATCAGATCCGGGGCCGGGTCGGCCGCTCAAAGCTGCGCGCCTATGCCTATTTCACCACCCAGCCGCGCAAGCCGATGACGCCGCAGGCCGAGAAGCGGCTCAAGGTCCTCGGCTCGCTCGACAGCCTCGGCGCGGGCTTCAACCTGGCGAGCCATGACCTGGATCTGCGCGGCGCGGGCAACCTGCTTGGCGAGGAGCAGTCGGGCCATGTCCGCGAGGTCGGCTATGAACTGTACCAGTCGATGCTTGAGGAAGCGATCGCGAAGCTCCGCTCCGGCGGCGAGGAAGACGCGGCTGACGGCGAGTGGTCGCCGCAGATCAATCTCGGCGTGCCGGTGCTGATCCCCGACGACTATGTGCCCGATCTGGACGTACGCCTTGGCCTCTACCGCCGACTGTCGGATTTCGAGAGCAAGCAGGAGCTTGAGGGCTTCGCGGCGGAACTGCACGACCGCTTCGGCAAGCCGCCGGCCGAGGTGGAGACGCTGCTGCGCGTGGTTCGGGTCAAGACCATGTGCCGCCGCGCCGGGATCGCCAAGTTGGATGCGGGCCCCAAGGGCGCGACCGTGCAGTTCCGGGGCGATCGGTTCGACAACCCGGCGGGTCTCGCCGACTATCTGCGCCGGAACAACGGGTTGGCTAAGGTAAAGGACACGCGCCTGATCGTGCGGCGTGACTGGTCGAGCGACGAGGACAAGGTGAAGGGCGCCTTCGCCATTGCGCGAGACCTGGCCCGGCTGGCCAAAGACGCCCGGCCGGCGGCCGCCTGATCCGCAGCGCCCGGGCGGTCGTCACGCCTCTGCCGTGTCGGCAGCGCCGCCCTTCGACCAGTAGGGCGAGACGCCGAGGAGGCCCGCTGCCTCCAGATCCGCCCGATAGGCGTCGACCTGTCCGGGCGCCACGGGCACGATGCTCGCCGCCGCGAAGCCTGGCGTCCGGCCGGATCGATCGCGGCGGAAGGCGAGGACGCCGACCGTAACCGCGACGCCGCATGCCATCAGGCCGGCCGCGCCGGCGAGACCCGGCCGCACCAGCCCGACCATGATCGGCCCGATCAGCGAGAGCGCGCCGCCAAGGAACAGGTTGGTCAGCAGCCGGACGAACAAGTACCGCGCATCGACCGGCTGCCCCTCTTCGTCCAGTCCGCGCACACCCAGCATCGCCTGCCCGGCAGCCACGCCATAGCGCCGCCCCGAGACGATGCCGAGGGCCGCCATCGCGATCAAACCGACCACACCGTGGATCTGCGCCAGCGTATCCGCGCGCGCCGCCTCGAACGGCGAGAGCCCGGTGACAGCGGCGAGGACCAGCACCGAGCTGCCCATCGCGACGAAAGCAGCGATCAGAAAGCAGGCGAGGCTCAGCAGATCGCCGATCAGCAGGCGAAGCGGCATCGCCGCATGGTGCGCGATGATCGCGCGCCGCTCGTCGGTCAACATCGCAAGCCTCCGACCCCCTCGTCAGAGCGCCCTCCAAGGGCGCCACGCCTCTCTTGCAAGCGCGATAAGGCAAGCGCATGGCTGGGCAGCAGAAATTGCGGAGGTCCCGATGGCGTCGCCCGAAACCCTGATCGCCTTTTTCGCCGCGGCGCTGCTGTTCGCGGTCTTTCCCGGCCCGGCCGTGATCTACACCGCGACGCGGACGCTGGCCGAGGGGCGGCGCGCAGGCCTGCTTGCGGTCGCGGGACTGCAGATCGGCGGCCTCGCCCATGTCCTGGCTGCGGCTGCGGGGCTGTCGGCACTGCTGAATGCCGTGCCGACCGCGTATCTGATCCTCAAGATCGCGGGCGCGCTCTATCTCGTCTGGATCGGCATCGGTCTCATCCTGCGCGTGCCCGAACGGGTGGAGGCGGTCGACGTCGATGCACTGGCCGCGGTCAGGCGTGGCCGCGCGCTGCGGGGCGTGCTGCAAGGCATGCTGGTCGAGGTGCTGAATCCGAAGGCGGCGCTGTTCTACGTGGCGTTCCTGCCGCAATTCGTTGATCCCGCAGCCGCCTTCGCGCCGTGGGTTCAGTTCCTGGTCCTGGGCCTTGTCGTGAACGTGATGTTCGGGATGGTCGATCTCGCCTCAGTCGTCTCGGCTGCGGCGATGACGGCGCGCATGCGGCGGTCGACGACACTCGGCCGCCTCGTGCGCCGCGCCGGCGGCGCCGTGCTGATCGCCCTGGGCGCGCGTCTTGCGATCGAACGTTAGCGGTTTCCGATAGGGGGCTGAAAACAAAAGGGCGCGCCCGATGGCGCGCCCTGGACTTTCAGCGGCTGACCGGCGTCAGGCGGTCACGCTCGCAGGCAGCCGGCGCGGCGCCATCGCCTTGCGGCCGCGGCGGCGCGCCTCGATCCAGCGATGCGCTTCGTCCTTCCGTGCGATCTCGCTCCGTTCGGGGGCGCGGCGTGCGGCATCACCCCTGATCGGACGGGAGATCACAGACGCGGTCTTATGTGGATCGGTGTCGAGCAAGGCACCCTCCTTCAACGGTACGACGGTTCTTGAGATCGTGGCCGGGCATTGCCAGCATCACGGTGTGGGGAGGCTATAGCCGATCTCCGGGCAAAGATCACGACTTTCTTTCGTTTGATGACATGGTGTGATCACACGCATCCCCGTCATGCAGAATTCGAGAAGAGTGATTGACCGATCGGCCCGCTGGTTGGTGGCTCGACCCGACCCATGTCAGCGGTGTCCAGCAAGGGAGAGCGCAGATGGGCATGCTGATTGACGGCGTTTGGCACGACCGCTGGTACGACACGAAACAAAGCGGTGGCGCCTTCAAGCGCGAGGCCGCGAAGTTCCGCAACTGGGTCACGGCCGACGGATCGCCCGGCCCCTCGGGCAAGGGCGGCTTCAAGGCCGAGAGCGGACGCTACCACCTCTATGTCAGCTATGCCTGCCCTTGGGCGCATCGGGCGCTGATCTTCCGCGCGCTTAAGGGGCTGACAGACCATATCGGCGTCAGCGTCGTGCACCCGTTCATGGGTGCCGATGGGTGGCATTTCGGCGATGACTGGGAGGGCGCGACCGGCGACCGGATCGGTGGCCGGGCCTTCATGCGCGACGTCTACCTTGCCGACACGCCGACGATGACCGGCCGCGTCACCGTCCCGGTACTGTGGGACCTGCAGACGGAGCAGATCGTCTCGAACGAAAGCTCCGAGATCATCCGAATGTTCAACACCGCCTTCAACGCCGTCACCGGCAACGAGGACGACTACTATCCCGAGGCGCTGCGGGGCGAGATCGATGCGATCAACACCCGCGTCTACGACACGGTGAACAACGGGGTCTACAAGTCGGGGTTCGCCACGACGCAGGAGGCCTATGAGGCCGCCGTCCATCCGCTGTTCGAGACGCTCGATTGGCTGGAGGGGTTGCTGACGCGCCGTCGCTATGTGGCGGGTAGTCGGATGACCGAGGCGGATTGGCGCCTTTGGACGACGCTGGTGCGCTTCGATCCGGTCTATGTCGGCCACTTCAAGTGCAACCTGCGCCGCATCGCCGATTACCCTGAATTATCAGGCTTTCTGCGCGAGCTTTATCAGTGGCCGGGAGTGCGCGAGACGGTGAACATGGATCACATCAAGAGCCACTACTACCAAAGCCATGAGAGCGTGAACCCGACCCGGATCGTCCCGGCCGGGCCGGTGCTGGATCTGGATGCGCCGCACGGTCGGGACCGCGCCTTCGCCGCGTGAGGCGACGGGGTCTGCCGTCTCGCCCCGGCGCGAGCGCCCGGTCTCCGCTCAGAAGGCGAGCAGGCCGACCGCCATCATCGCCGCGATGCCGAGCGACATGGCGATGCCGCCCAGATGCAGATCGCGCAGCCGCTCGGTGGCGAGCTGGACCGCTTCGGTCCCTTCCAGATGGGCGGCCATGACGCGGTCATAGGCCTCGCGCAGGCGCAGGATGATCGGGGCCACCTGCACGATCACGATGCCGCTGGCCAGGATCAGGAAGGCCGCCACCGGCAGCTCGGCCTTGGCGGTCATGACCAGGCCGACCAGCATGGCCGAGATGCCGAGCGCCATCACGATGAAGAAGCTCGGACCGGCCACATAGGGTTGGTTCAGGCGCGACGCGGCTTCCTTCGGCGCGACATCGGCGGTGCCGTTGATATGGGGGCAGATCCGGATATGGACCACGCCGTAGCAGGCCGCCAGGGTGATCAGCACGACCGGGATCCAGGCCGTCCAGTGACTGCCGACCATCCCGAGCGTCTCGATGAGCATGTTCATGGCTGAACCTCCGTCGGCGCCTGTTCGGCGTCGGGTTCCTCGTCGGCAGCGCCGTCGCTGAGCGCGGTGCCGATCTCCTCGATGATGCGCACCCAGGTCGCGGTGTCCTGTGCGCCCTGCACGACGTATTTGCCGTCGATGATGTAGCAGGGGACGCCGGTCACGCCCATCTTGCGCGCGGCGTCCTCCTCCTCGACCAGCGCATCGCGGTCGGCATCGCCGTCCAGCAGGCGCGCGACGACCGCTGCGTCCATGCCGGCCGACCGGGCGACATCGGTCAGCACGGCAGCGTCCGAGATGTCCTGGCCACGCCGGAAATACCGCTCGAAAAGCGCATCGACCACGTCCTGCTGACGGTCGTCCTGCTCGGCCCAGCGGATCAGCCGATGCGCGTTCAGCGTCTGCGGTGTCCGCCCGATGGCGTCCAGCGCCAGGTCCAGGCCGTCCGCCGCCGCCACCTCGGCAATATGGCCATAGACCCGTTCGGCACCCGCGGGCCCGCCAAACTTGGCCTCGAGATAGCCGCGGCGATCCATGCCCTCGGCCGGCATCTCGGGGTTGAGGCGAAACATCCGCCAACGCGGCGTGAACGGGTTATGGCCGACCTGCTCGATCGCACGGTCGAGTCGCGTCTTGCCGATCAGGCACCACGGGCAGATCGGATCGGAAATGATGTCGAGCGGGATCATGCACGGCCTCCTCTCACTCAGATCGGCAGCCCCTGCGGCCGTGTCAACGCATCATCAACCCCGGAGTTGGCCGCGCACGCAGGCGTGACGGCGTCTAAGGGTCCGCCAACTTCGACTGTCGCGCTATCGGTCGCGGCGGTGTCGGTCGATCAGTTCGCGCCGTTTCAGCTTGCCGTTGGGCGTGCGCGGCAGACGATCCACCGCGATCCAGACTTTAGGCCGCTTGTAGGGCGCGAGCGTCCGCGTGGCCGTCGCGGTTAGCGCGGCCTCGTCGAACGCATCGCCCGCGGGCACGACGAAGGCCGCGATCAGCGAGAGGTCGGCGCGCACGGGCAGTTCGGCGACCGCGATCTCGCCAATGGTCGGATCGTGGATCAGCGCGTCCTCGACCTCCTGCGGGGCGACGCGATAGCCGAGCGCGTTCATCACGTCGTCGCCACGGCCGAGATGGGTCACGGCGCCGTCCTCGGCCATCACCGCACGGTCGCCGGTCAGGAACCAGGGCCCGGCACGCGTCGCCTCATCGGCCGCAGGCTCGCGCCAATAGCCGAGCATCAGCCCCGGATCGCGCCGGTCGACGGCCAGCCGACCCGCGACGCCGCGCGCGACCGGCGCCACCCCGTCCTCGGCCAGTATGGCAATGCGGCGGCCGGTCTGCGCATAGCCGGCGGTACCCGGGGGCGCCGGGCGGCCGGGGCTGGAGGAGATGAAGGTCGAGACCTCGCTCATGCCGAGCGCCTCGTGCAGCGCCTTGCCGGTGCGCCCGCGCCAGGCCTCGGCAAGCGCGGGCTGCAGCCGTTCACCCGCGGTCAGCCCATGCCGAAGGGCTGCGAAGGCGTCGGCAAGATCGTCCCTCGCCCGCAGCATCTGGCGATAGACGCCGGGGACCGCCGCGAAGATCGTCGGCGCCTCGGCACGCGCGAGAGTGGGCCAGATCAGCGGATCGGCCGGACCGGTGTAGATCAGCGCCGTCGCGCCCGCGGCCCACGGGTCGGTCAGCCCGGTGCCGAGCGTGTAGGTCCAGTTGAAGGCGCCGGCATGCATCAACCGGTCCGCCTCGGTCAGTCCATACCAGTCACGCCACATCATCCGCCGCGCCCAGGCCGAGCGTTGGGCATGCAGCACGCCCCGCGGCTGGCCCGATGTGCCCGAGGTGAAGATCAGGAAGGCTGGATCGTTGGCGGCGGTATCGGCGATGGGGCCCGGGCTCGCGCGCTCCATCTCGGCGGCGAGGCCCGGGGGCAGCGGCAGGATGGTGTCGGGCAGGGTGACGGCGAGCCCGTCGCTCCAGGCGAAGAAGCGCGGCTCGACACGGTGGAGCAGCGCCAGCGTCTCGCGTTCGGTCAGCTGCGCACCGATCGGCACCGCAATGCCGCCGGCCGCGATCGTGCCGAAAAACAGGAGGGGGAAGGCGATCGAATTGGCGATCTTCAGGGCGACCCGATCGCCCGGCCGCAGACCTGCCGCGCGCAGGCCCTCGGCGGTTGCGCGGATGCGCCGGTCAAGCGCCGCATAGCTGACGGCGTCGGCGTGGCGTCCGGGCCCCTTGAGGACCAGAAGCGCCGTCTTGTCCGGACGCCGTGGCGCGGCAGCCAACACATGCGCCGCGATGTTGAAGCGCCTCGGAGGCGCCGGCGGGTCGATCCCGTCGACGCTGACAAGTTCGGTCGGCCCGCTCACCGGGGCCTGGCACACGCCCGCAGCGCCACCACCCCCCGCGACGGGCAGGCAGCCCGTGTCAGGCGCGCACCGGCTCCAACCTGCGCTCGATCCCGCGCACGTCGTCCAGCACGCGATCGAGCTCGCCGAACTGCGACATCCGCCCATTGCAGCAGTCGCCAATCAGATAGTTCAGCATGTTGGCGAAGGTCTCGGTATCGGCGGTGTACCGCACGCCACGCCCCTCCCGCCGGGCCCGCACCAGCTTGGCCCGGAGCAGCACGGCGAGATTGGTCGACATAGTATTCTGCTTGGCTTCCAGTCGGTCGGCGATCTCGCCGGCCAGTAGTCCTTGTGGGGATGCATCGATCAAAAGGCGAAACGCATCCATGCGTCGAGCGTGGCCCAGCGCACTGAGCGCCGCCATAGCGTCTTCCTTGTCCATCGGTCAGTTCCCATTGCCGATCGGTCAAATTCAGAGCAGCAAGTGCCAAAGCGTGCCTGTTTTCATCAGGTTCTGCCATCGCAACCTTTCGATATGCGTCAAATTGGCGATTTAATATGGGAAGTTCATAACATGGATGTGAAGATACTGCCGCAATATTCATCAAGTGCCCATGAAGTGGGCGTTAGAGCGCGGTCCAGCCTCCGTCGACCGAGATGGCGGTCCCGGTGATTTGCGCTGCGTCGTCCGAGCAGAGGAAGGCAACCGTGCCGCCCAGCTGCTCGACCGTCGCGAAGGCTTTCGAGGGCTGGCGTTCCAACAGGACGTTGCGCACCACGTCCTCGCGGCTCATGTCGTACTTCTTCATCGTGTCGGGGATCTGCGCCTCGACCAGCGGCGTCAGCACATAGCCCGGGCAGACCGCGTTGCAGGTGATCGGCTCCTCCGCCGTCTCGAGAGCGACGACCTTGGACATCCCGACGATGCCGTGCTTGGCGGCGACATAGGCTGATTTGTAGGGCGATGCGGTCAGCCCGTGGGCCGAGGCGATGTTGACGACCCGCCCCCAGCCGGCTTTGCGCATATGCGGCAGTGCCGCCGCCGTGGTGTGGAAGGCCGAGCTCAGATTGATCGCGATCACCGCGTTCCACTTCTCGACGGGAAACTCGTCGATCGCCTCGACATGCTGGATGCCGGCATTGTTGACCAGCACATCGACGCTGCCGAAGCGCTGCACCGCCTTGTCGATCAACCCCCGGCACTGTCCGCCGTCCGACATATCGGCCTGGATGTACTCCACCTCGGCGCCGGTCTCGGCCGCCACCTTCTTGGCCAGCGCGTGATCCTCGTCGCTGTCCGAGAACGAGTTCAGGACCACCTTGGCGCCACGCTTCGCCAGCTGCTCGCCCACGCCTAGCCCGATGCCGGAGTTCGAGCCGGTGACGATCGCGGTCTTGCCCTGAAGCGACATTGAAGCTCTCCGTTCCGCCGGCACGGCGGCGTCTCAGTGGGAAGGCGTGCCCGCCTGGGGCACGGGTGGCGACGGAAGCGCATAGCGAAGACGTGCCACGCGCTGACGGTCGGGTTATAGCGGTGGGAGAGGGGCTGCGCGACGGCGCCGCTGCGGCAGGCAGAAAAAAAGCGCCCCACAAGGGGGCGCGTCAGGTGTTGAGGCAGGTTTCATGCAGGCAAGAAACCTATCGAGCAGTGCTGGAACACTACGTCGGAAGGGCAGGCGTCACAAGCATCTTTTGACCCGCGAGGAACCGAGCAGCGTCTCGGGTGTGGGATCGGGGCGACAACGCTGTGCCTGCGTGCTGGTCGGCGCGGCGTTCTGGGCGTTCGGCGCCCTGTCGGCTGCGGTCGGGGGCGAATCTGCCGTAACGGCACCGGGTGGCGCGGGCGCCGTTGCCGGACCGGCCATCGCGATGCACGGCGATCCGGCCCTCCCAGACCGCGCGTCGGCCTTTCCGCATGCCGATCCGACGGCGCGGCGTGGCGGTCACCTGCGTCTTGGGGCGACCGGGGGCTTCGACAGCCTCAATCCCTTCGTGCTGCGCGGTTCCGCCCCCTGGGCGATGACATCGCATGTATTTCAGAGCCTTATGGCGCGGAATTACAGTGAAGCCTTCACGCTGTACCCGCAGATCGCAAAGGCTGTCGAGACGCCGGCCGACCGCAGCGCCGTGCATTTCGTCCTGGACGAGCGCGCGCGCTTCTCCGACGGCAGCCCGGTGACGGCCGACGACGTGATCTGGTCGCTCCGCATCCTCGGCGAAGAGGGGCATCCGCGCTATCGCAGCGCCTGGGCCGCCGTCGCACGGGTCGAGGAAAGCGCGCCGGGCCGCGTCAGCGTCTTCTTCGACGCCCCCAATCGCGAACTGCCGCTGCTGATCGCGCTTCGTCCCATTCTGAAGCGTATGGCGCCCTGGGACACGGCCCTCGACAGCACGCCGCTTAGCCCGCCGATCGGCTCGGGTCCCTACGTCGTGGACGGGTTCGAGCCCGGTCGCCAGGTGAGCTTTCGCCGTGTTGAAGGCTGGTGGGGCAACGGCCTTGCCGTCGCGGCCGGGCTGAACAACCCGGAACGGATCACCTACGAGTTCTTCCGCACGGGCGACGCGCTGTGGCAGGCCGTGGCCGCGGGAGAGATCGACCTGTTCTCGGACGGTGACCCGGTGCGCTGGGCGACGGGCTACGACATCCCCGGTCTGCGCGACGGCACGCTGAGGCGGACCGAGCTCACGCATCGCCGTCCCTCAGGCATGGAGGGGTTTGTCTTCAACACGCGCCGTGCGCCGCTGGACGACCGGCGCGTACGCGAAGCGCTGGGGGCGATGTTCGATTGGGCCTGGATCAACGAACGGGTCTTCGCGGGGCAGTATGCGCGCATTGCGTCGTATTTCGGGGGATCGACGCTGGGGTTCGACGGGGCGGCGTCGGGGGCCGAGGCGGCACTGCTGGCACCCTTCGCCGACACGCTGCCGCCCGGCACGATGGAGGGCACGGCGCGTTGGCGCAAGACGGCGGGGACCGGGCGCGACCGGCGCGCCCTCCGCCGGGCAGGCGCGCTGATGGAGGAGGCCGGGTTTCCCGTGACCGGCGGCGTCCGTGCGGGCCCGGATGGGGCGCCGCTGACCTTCACGGTTCTGGTGCGCGACACGCGCGACGAGACGCTGGCGGGGCTCTGGCAGGCTTCGTTGAACCGGCTGGGCGTCAAGCTCGACATCCGCCGGGTCGATGCCGCGCAGTTTGCCGAGCGTCGGCGCCGTTACGACTTCGACATCACCATCAACCGCTGGGCAATGTCGCTCTCGCCCGGGACGGAGCAGCGGCTCTATTTCGGCTCTGCCGGGCGCGAGGCCGAGGGCACGCGCAACTATGCCGGCATCGACGATCCGGCCGTCGACGCCTTGATCGACAGCCTGGTCGCGGCCGAGGGTGTCGAGGATTTCCAGGCCGCGGCCCGCGCGCTCGACCGCGTGCTGACGGCGGGGCTTTATGTGGTGCCCTTCGGCGTGCTGCCGACCGACCGCATCGTGCATACCGCGCGGATGCGCGTCCCCGACACCGACAGCCTGTATGGCTGGTGGGGATGGTGGTCCGGCCCCGGCGTTTGGTGGATAGACGAGACGACCGGCGACGGGGGCGCGACCCAGTGAGCAGCGACACCGCGAGCAGCGACACCGTGGGCAGCGATGCAGTGGGCAGCGATGCAGTGGGCGGCGAGACGACGATCTCCCCGGCGCCTCTCGCCCCTGCAGCAACCCGCGACGCGCTGGATGCAACGCTTTCCGCCGTCTTCGGTTTCGACCGCTTCCGCGACGGCCAGCGTGAGATCGTCGAGGCAATGGTGGCAGGTCGTGATGTCATGGCGATCATGCCGACCGGCGGGGGCAAGTCGCTTTGCTACCAGTTACCGGCGCTGACGGGAGAGGGCCTGACCGTCGTCATCTCGCCGCTGATCGCGCTGATGGAGGATCAGGTCTCGGCGCTGCGCGCGACCGGCGTCGAGGCCGGGATGCTAACCTCGGCGACGACCGAGGACGAGCGGGCGCGCGTGGTCGATGCCCTGCGCGCGGGGCGGCTCAGGCTTCTCTATATCGCGCCTGAGCGGCTCGCCTCCGAGGCGTTCTGCGGCTGGCTGGCGCGCCTCAACGTCGATCGCCTGGCAGTGGACGAGGCGCATTGCATCGCGCAGTGGGGCCATGATTTCCGCCCCGACTACCTGCGCCTCGGCCCACTCGCCGCGCGGCTGGGCGTACCCGTCGCGGCCTTCACGGCGACGGCCGACAGCGATACTCGCCGGGAGATCGTCGACCGCCTGTTCGACCGCCGCGCGCCCGAGATCTTCCTGCGCGGCTTCGACCGGCCGAACCTGTTCCTTGCCTTCGAGGCAAAGGAGGGCGGCGACCGGCAGATCGTCGACTGGGTGGTCGCGCGCGGGCTGGTCAGCGGCATCGTCTATGCCGCGACCCGGGCGCGCTGCGAGCGGTTGGCCGCCGCGCTCGGGCGGGCAGGGATCAAGGCCGCTGCCTATCATGCGGGGCTGGAGGCCGCGGAGCGTGAAGCGCGTCAGCGCGCCTTTTCGCGCGCCGACGACATGGTGATCTGCGCGACCGTCGCCTTCGGCATGGGCGTGGACAAGCCCGACGTACGCTTCGTCGCGCAGGCCGATCTGCCGAAGTCGATCGAGGCCTATTATCAGGAGATCGGACGCGCAGGCCGCGACGGTGCACCGGCCGAGACGCGCACCTTCTACGGCCCCGACGATATTCGCCTGGCCCGCGCCCGCATCGACGAGAGCGGCGCGCCCGAGGATCGCCGTCAGGCCGATCACGCGCGTCTGAGCGCATTGCTGTCGCTGGCCGACAGCCCAGGCTGCCGACGTGTCGGCCTGCTCGCGTATTTCGGCGAGACGGTTGAGCCCTGCGGCGCCTGCGACAACTGCCAGGACCCGCCTCGGGTGATCGACGGGACCGAGCCCGCGCAGATGGCGCTGTCGGCCATGCTGCGCACCGGCGAGCGTTTCGGCGCGGGCCATATCATCGCCGTGCTGCGCGGCCAGGCGAACGAGCGGACCGAACGGCTTGGCCATGATCGCCTCAAGACCTGGGGCGTGGGCGGCGCCTGGGCCGAGGCCGCCTGGAAGTCCTGGTTGAACCAGATGCAGGCGCAGGGCCTCTGCGCCATCGACATCGACCGCCACCGGGCCTGGACGGTAACGGAGGACGGCTGGTCGGTGCTGCGGGGCGAGCGTATGGTGACCCTGCGCCCGGCCGAGGCCGCCCGCCCGCGCGGGCGCTCGAAGTCGGCGGTTTCGGCGGGCGGCGCCAGGCCGCTGGCGGCCGTCGCGCCTGAGGATGCCGCCCTGTTCGAGGCGCTGCGCACCGAGCGCCGCCGCCTTGCGGACGAGGCCGGCGTGCCCGCCTATGTCGTCTTCCCCGACCGCACGCTGATGGCGCTGGCGGCCGAGAAGCCGCGCGACCTGCAGGCGATGGCCGGCGTCCATGGCATCGGCCAGGCGAAGCTGCAGCGCTTCGGCGAGGATTTCCTGAGCGTGATCCGAGCCAATACGTAAGCGTCGCGGCGCTAGCGGCGCCGGTTCTCCTTCAGCGGCGGATGCTCGTCGTCGTGCTCGATCGGGGCCATCGCATCGGCGAAGGCCTGGCGCCGGGCGGCGACCTCTTCGGAATGCGCGCGCTCTTCCGCGGGCGTCGGCGGCACGACCAGCCCGGCCGAAATCACCATCTTCGCCGCATCCTCGATCGACATCTCCAGCAGGATCACGTCGCTGCGGGGCACGAACAGCAGGAAACCGGAAGTTGGGTTCGGCGTCGTCGGCAGAAAGACCGAGACGAGATCGTCCTCGGTCATCGCTTCCGCCACCTCGCCCTTGGCATCGGTCGAGATGAAGGCAACGGCCCAGATCCCGCGGCGCGGATACTCGACCAGGCAGGCCTGCTGGAACGAGGTCGCCGAGTTCGTGAGCGCGGTCTCCACCAGCTGTTTCAGCGCGTTGTAGATCGAGCGGATGATCGGTGTGCGGTCGACGATGCTCTCGGCGAAGCGGATCAGCTGCGCGCCGAACACCTTGCGGCCGAAATAGCCGACGATGACGGTGAAGACGACGAAGACCAGGACGCCATAGCCCGGCAGGTCGGCACCGAGATAGCGCCGCGGGTCATAGGCCGACGGCACCAGCGGCATGACTTGACTGTCGACGAAGGAGACGGTGTTCCAGATCAGCCAGATCGTGACGACGACCGGCGCGACGACAACGATGCCCGCAATGAAGTTGTTGCGCAGGCGCTGCAGCACCGTCGCCGTGCGGCGAATGGTGCCTGCCTGCGTACTTTCTTCCGCTTTCGTGCCGGCGTCTTTCCTGTCCGCCTGCTTACCCCAAGTGCCACGAGGCTTTTTCGCCATCCGATGCCTCTGGCGCCGCTACCGACGCTCACCCTCTGTCTTCATCGGGCGCTGAGGCTAGTAGCCTGCGTCGCGCCGCACAACGTACTTGAACGGCTCTCCGCGCTCTCCTCGTCCAATCTGTGAAATAAGCGCGTGCGAAGCCGTTTCAGGGCGTGTGACTGACGCGATATGGGGCGTCACTGTCACCTTCGGATGCGCCCAGAACGGATGGTCGTCGGGCAGTGGCTCGATGTCGAACACATCGAGCGTGGCGTGGCCGAGCCGCCCGCGGTCGAGCGCCGCGAGCAGCGCGCTGTCATCGATCAGCGGCCCGCGCCCGGCATTGACGACCGCAGCGCCGGGGGCCAGGCGCTCGATCGCGGCGGCATCCAGGATGTTGCGGGTGTCCGGCGTCTCCGGCAGCAGCAGGACAAGGATCTCGGCCCCGTCAAGCGCCTCGGCCAGCCCGTCTGCGCCATGCAGGTTCCTGATGCCGGGGATCGCCTTCGGCCCGCGCGACCAGCCGGTGACGGCGAAGCCGCAGGCCGCCAGCCGCTCGGCACAAGCCGCGCCCAGCACGCCGGTGCCGAGCACCGTGACCCGCCGGTCACGCGCCAGCGGCGGCGCATGCGAGCCCCAGGGCACGGCGGGACGCGTGCCGACCAGCACGTCCAAGCCCAGGTGATGGCGCAGCACATGGCCGGTGACGTAGTCGAGCATGCCGAGCGTCAGCCCGTCCTCCACCATCCTGACCAGCGGCACGCTCTCGGGCAGCGGCAAGGCCAGGGCCTGTTCGACCCCCGCCCACAGATTGAGGATCGCCTTCAGCCGGGTGAAGCCCGCGAAGTCGCGCACCGGCCCGCTGGGCGCGAGGACCAGGTAGTCGACGCGCGCGCGGTCGACGCCGTCGGGCTCCATGACAAGCTCGATCGGCTGTCCTGCAGCCTCGGCCGCGGCGGGCAGGAAGCGGGCATAGGCCGCGCGCTCGGCTGGCTTGCCCGCGAACAGCACGACGGGGGCGATGGTCATGGCAACCTCGGGAATGGCTGGGGGCGGGCTTAGCGGCGGTGGATCTGGGCGGACTGGATCAGACCGAAGGCGATCATCAACACCAGCATGGCCGAGCCGCCATAGCTGACCAGCGGCAGCGGCACGCCGACGACCGGGATGAGGCCCGTGACCATCGCCATGTTGACCGCCCAGAAGAAGAAGAAGGTCGCGCCCAGACCGCCCGTCAGCAGCGCGCCGAAGCGGTCGGTGATGCGCAGCATCGCCACGAAGCACAGCACCGCCACCAGCAGGTAGAGCGTCAGCAGCGTCATGCTGCCGACAAAGCCGAATTCCTCGGCCAGCGTGGTGAAGATGAAATCGGTGTGCTTCTCGGGCAGGAAGTTCAGCCGCGACTGCGTGCCCTGCATAAAGCCACGCCCGTCGAAGCCGCCCGATCCCATGGCGATCTTGGACTGCGTTATGTGGTAGCCGGCGCCGAGGGGATCGTCCTCGGGGTTCAGGAAGGTCGCGATCCGGCGGTACTGGTAGTCCTTCAGGATCTGCCACTCCGTCCCCTTCGAGGCGAGCACCGCCCAGACCGTGCCGATCCCCGCCGCGCCGACAATGGCGAAATACCAGAGCGAGACGCCGGCGAGGAACAGCACGACGGCACCGCCGAGGCCCAGCAGCAGCGCCGTGCCCAAATCGGGCTGCTTCAGCACCAGCGCCATGGGCACCAGGATCATCAGCACCGGCGGGATCATCCAGAGCGGATGGGAGACGCGCCGCGGCAGCAGCCAGTGGTAATAGCTCGCCAACGCCATCACGAGCGCGATCTTCATCAGCTCCGACGGCTGCAGGCGGAGAGGGCCGAGCGCGATCCAACGCGTCGCGCCCATCTGCGTGGTGCCCATCACCTCGACCGCGACCAGCAGAGCCAGTGCGCCCAGATAGGCCGGCACCGCCGTGAAGCGCCAGAGACGGATGTCGAAGAGCGCGATGATCATCATTACGACCAGCCCGACCCCGAAACGGGCGATCTGGCGGCCGGCATAGGGATCGGCCGAGCCGCCCGCGACCGAGTACAGCATCAGGAACCCGACCGCCGCGATCGCGCAGAGCACGATGATCAGTCCCCAGTCCAGTCGCACGATCTTGGCCAACACGCCGAGCCGGGCATCGCGCGCGCTGGCGCGCTTGGCCTCGGCCGCTCGGCTGATGCCGCCCATCCGGGCGATCGTGCTCATGTGCGGACCCTCGATGCGGCGGTGTCCGGCGCATCCTCGGGCTCGCGGCGCGGCCAGTCTTCCGGCTGGCCATCGGGGCGCGGGGCCGGGGCCTCGACCGGGCGTTCGGGGCGCTGACCGGCAGGATAGGCCGAGAGCGGCGGCTCGCCCTTCCACCAGGCCCGCATCAGCACGTCGCGAGCGATCGGTGCCGCGGCCTTCGACCCGCCGCCGCCATGCTCGACGATTACCGACACGGCATAGCGCGGGTTCTCATAGGGTCCGTAGCCGACGAACAGCGCGTGGTCCCGCCGCTCCCACGGCAGGTCCTCGTTGCGGAAGACGCCGCGCGCGCGTTCGGCCATCGTGATGTTGCGCACCTGGCTGGTGCCGGTCTTGCCGGCCAGACGGAAGGCCTCGTCTGTCACGCGCGAGCGCCGCGCCGTGCCCCGCCGCGCGTTCATCACGTCGTCCATGCCGCGCAGCACCGCCTTCAGATGGACCGGGTCGAGGCCGAGCGACGGCGCCTCGGGCGCGGTCACGGGTATGCCGTCGCGCGCGCGGATAAGGCGCGGCGTGATCGCCCGCCCAGTCGCCAGCCGCGCGGTCATCACGGCAAGCTGCAGCGGCGTGGTCAGCACGAAGCCCTGGCCGATGCCGGCATTCAGCGTGTCGCCGACCTGCCAGGACTCGTCATGGATGCGCTTCTTCCAGTCGCGCGTGGGGATCAGGCCGCTCCGCAACGCCGGGTTCGGCAGGTCGTAGGTCTCGCCGAGTCCCAGTCTGCGCGACATCGCAGCGATCCGGTCGATGCCGACCCGCTTGGCGATCTCGTAATAGTAGACGTCGCAGGACTGCTCGATGCTCTGCTCGAGGTTCATGTGGCCGTGGCCGCCGCGGCGCCAGCAGTGGAAGCGGCGGCGGCCGAGCTGCATGCCGCCATTGCAGAACACCCGCTCGCCCAGACTGACGACGCCGGCCTCCAGCGCCGCGAGCGCCACGACCATCTTGTAGGTCGAGCCCGGCGGATACATGCCCGAGGCCCATTTGTTGTGCAGTGGCCGATACTTGTCGGCTAGATAGCCGCTGTAATCGGTCTGGCTGATGCCGGTGACGAACAGGTTCGGCTCGAACGCCGGATTGGAGCCGAGCGCGAGCAGGTCGCCATTGGTGACATCCATCAGAACGACCGCTGCGCTCTCGCCCAACAGCCGCTCATGGACATAGTCCTGCAGGTTGAGATCCAGCGTCAGATGCAGATCGCGCCCGCGCTCGCCGTCCTCTCGGTCGATCTCCCGGATCACCCGGCCATAGGCGTTGACCTCGATGCGCTGGGTGCCGGCGGTGCCGCGCAGTCCGTGCTCGGCGGCGCGTTCCAGGCCGTCCTTGCCGATCTGGAACTCGGGTACCTTCAGGATCGGATCCTGGTCCTCGGGGTTGTCGAGGTCGCGCTCGGTCACGCGGCCGACATAACCGACGACATGGGCGGTCTGCGGCCCGTGCGGATAGTGCCGCGACCAGCCGACCTCGGGCACCACGCCGGGCAGTGCCGGCGCGTTGGCATTGACCGAGGCGAAGGTCTCCCAATCGAGATACTCCGCAACCGGGATGGGCACGAAGGCCGGCTTCTCGCGAAACTCGCGCATCAGCCGCTCGCGCGCCCGGTCCGGCAGATCGATGACCAGGCCCAGGCGGTCGAGCGCCGCCTTCACGTCTCCGGCCTGCTCACGCACCATGACGACGCGGAAGTTCTGGCGGTTGATCGCCAGCGGCTTGCCGTTGCGGTCGAAGATCTCGGCGCGCGAGGGGGCGATCAGGCGGATGTTGATCCGGTTCTCCTCGGCCAGCAGGCGATAGTGCTCCGCCTCTTCGATCTGCAGATCGCGCAGCCGCCAGGCCAGGGCGCCGGCTACAAGGGTCTTGGCGCCGAGCACGATAAGCGCCCGGCGGGTCAGGCGGCGGTCGGGTCCCGCCGGCGCGTCGGCATCCCTAGGGGCCATAGCGCTCCCCCGTCGAGGCGCCGGCGCTGGTCTTCGCCGCCCGGATGCCCATCACGCCGCGGACCACGAAGACCGCAAGCGGCCAGAAGGCCAGCGTCAGCACCCATTGGCGCACCAGATCCATGAGGTATGGCGGTTGCGCCAGCATGATCAGCATCAGCACGATCTGCGCGGCCAGCATGGCGAGGGTGACGGCGGCGATCGTCATCCCCTCCAGCCACAGCGCGGCGCGCGAGAGCGCTGGCGCCCGCATTCGCAGGATCTCGATTGCCGCGATCAGCGTGAGCGCGCCGAGGCCGACCGGCATGTCGCCGATCAGATCGCGCGCGAGGCCGAGCGTAAACACCAGCGGGATCGGCACGCAGTCGGGTCGCCGAACGACGGCCACGCCGAGCACCAGCAGCATGAGGTCGGGCGAGGGCAGGGCGGAGGCGCCCGTGCCCATCGGCGCGGCCTCCAGCAACAGGGCAACAAGGGCGACCAGGCCGATCAGCGCCGCGCGCCAGAGCTGGCCGGCCTCGGGGATCAGCACGTCGATGAGCCCGCCCACGGCTCAGCCCCCGCCGCCATTGCCGAGCGGGGCCGAGCTTGACAGTCCCGGCGGGCGACGCGGGCCGACGATGCGTCCGGCGCTGTCGATCTTGCGGTCCGGGCGGTAGAGCAGCAGGCGGACGAACTCCAGCCGCTCCAGGTCGCTGTTGAGCGCCACGCGAAGCCCGTCTTCGGTCCGGATCACGCGGCCGACGGGCAGGCGCGGGGGTAGCACGCCGCCCGCGCCCGACGTCTCGACCGCGTTGCCGGGGGCCACGTCCTCCTCATCGTCGATGAATTCGAGCCGCGGCGCGGCGGTCGCATCGCCCGCCATGATGGCGCGGCGGCCCGAGGGCTGGATCGTCACCGCGATGCGGCTGGAGAAATCGGTCAGCAGCATCATCCGCGCCGAGCGGTCGCCGACGCCCACCACCCGGCCCACGAGGCCCGAGCCGTCGACGCCGGCCGAACCCTCGGTCACGCCGTCGTCGCTGCCGACATTGACCAGCACGCTTTCGCTGAACGGCCCGCCCGAGTCGGCGATCACGTCGCCGGTCACGAAGGCCAGGCGCGGCGCGAGGCGAATGTTCATCAACGCGCCGAGCTGGGCGTTGCGCTCCTCCAGCGCCCGTGCCTCGGCCCGCCAGCCGCGCAGGCGTTCGATCTCGCGGCGAAGTTCGCGGTTCTGCGCGTAGACGTCGGTGAAGTTCTCGAAATCGCGGACCATCGCCGACAGCGCCTCGACCGGCCCCGCAGTCCAGCCGAGGCTTGGCGCCAGGGCGTCGGTCACGGTCATGCGAAGCTGCACCAGCCGCGGGTTGTCGGCCCGCCACAGCGCCATGGCGATCAGGCACAGCATCACGGCGACGCCCAGCAGCACGCTGCGCACCCTGCGCTCGAGTTCCCGCCGTTCGTCGCGTGCGCGGCCCATGGCCTGCCTCGCCCCCTCGCGCCGGCTTCCAAGCCCCGCAGACACCCTAGCACGGAGTGATGCCGGTCGGCGTGGGTCATGTTCTACCGCCACGCAGACTAAGACGATCTCGCCACGGCTGCACGCCCGATCTGGGCCCGTGGCGCGATGGGCACACTACATGCTGATCTTCATCACATGGCCGAGGCTGTCGAGATGCTCCAGCGCCCGGCCGGTGCCCAACGCGACGCATTGCAGCGGCTCTTCGGCCACGGAGATCGCAAGCCCCGTCTGTTCGCGGAGCGCCACGTCCAGCGCGCCGAGAAGCGCGCCGCCGCCGGCCAGCATGACGCCGTTGTCCACGATGTCGGCCGCGAGGTCCGGCGGCGTCGCCTCCAGCGCCACCATCACGCTCTCGACAATCTGCTGGACCGGCTCGCTCAGGCTCTCGGCGATCTGGGCCTGGGTGATCTCCTGCTCCTTCGGGACACCGTTCAACAGGTCGCGTCCGCGGATCACCATCGTCT
>JBCCSW010000017.1:0-21158 GCA_039199465.1 Pseudomonadota bacterium | reverse complement strand
TCGCGGGCAGCCTGCCGGCCGAGCTTAGGCCCTGGCTGCTGCCGATCGCGGCCTTCTTTGGCGCTGGCGTGGTGCTGAGCTTCATCTTCGCGGTTGCGCGGCGCGATGGCGGCACCTCGACCGCCACGCTGATCCTGGCGGGGGTTGCCGTGAACGCCATCGCGTTGGCGGGGATCGGCGCGATGATCTACCTGGCCGATGACGACGAACTGCGCGATCTCAACTTCTGGACGCTCGGCTCGCTCGGCGGAGCGACCTGGGCGCTGACGCTGATCGCCGCGGCGCTTGCCATCCTGTCGCTGCCGACCCTGCTCGCCAAGGCGCGCGCGCTCGATCTGTTCCAGCTGGGCGAGCGGGCGGCCTTTCACGCGGGCCTCGATGTCGAGCGGTCGAAACTTGGCATCGGCGTCGCGACGGCCCTGGCGGTCGGCGCGGTGACGGCGGCGGCAGGGCCCATTGGCTTCGTGGGCCTCGTCGCGCCGCATCTGGTGCGCCTGGCGCTCGGGCCGCGCCATGCCGTGCTGCTGCCGGCCAGCATGCTGATGGGCATGGCGCTGGTTCTGGCCGCCGATTTGACCGTGCGGCTGGCGGTGCCGCCGGCCGAGCCGCCGATCGGCCTTGCCACCAGCCTGATCGGCGGGCCGTTCTTCCTGTGGCTGTTGCTGCGCGGCGGCGCGAGGCCCGCCGATGCTTGAGGCCCGCTCGATCTCGCTGCGGCTCGGCGGTCGCCGCGTGCTCGAGGGCGTGTCGATCGCGCTGCAGCCCGGCCGCGTGACCGCGGTCGTCGGCCCGAACGGGGCGGGCAAGTCGACGCTGCTCGGCTGCCTGACCGGCGCGCTGAGACCCGAGAGCGGGACAGTGCGGATCGACGGCGACGACCCTGTCGCGCTCGGACCTGCGGCGCTGGGCCTACGACGCGCCGTGCTGGACCAGACGCCGGCCATCGCCGCCGCCTTCACGCTGGCAGAACTGGTCGAGCTTGGCATCCCGCGCCGCATCGCCCCCGCCGATACCCGCCGGATCGTCGCGCGCGCCGCGGCGGCGGTCGGTCTGGAGGACTATCAGACCCGGCGCGTCGACCGCTTGTCGGGCGGCGAGCGCCACCGCGCGCATATGGCCCGCACATTGGCGCAGCTGTGGGCGGGGCAGGCATTGGGGGACCACGGCCAGGGCGGGCGCTGGCTGCTGCTGGACGAGCCGACAGCGAGCCTTGATCTGAGGCACCAGCAGGCCGTGCTACGGGCCGCCCGAGACGCGGCGGCCGAGGGCGCCGGCGTCCTCGTCATCCTGCACGATCTGACGCTGGCCGCCGCCATCGCCGACCGGATCGCCGTGATGGACCGCGGGCGCCTGGTCGCCGAGGGGACGGTGGACGAGGTCATGACGCCGGAACGCTTGAGCCCGGTCTACGGGATCGATATCGCTGTGACCGAGCCCGTTCCAGGTGTCCGCGCGGTCAATCCCGTGTTCACCATCAGCTGAGGAGCCAGCCGATGTTCATCGCGATGAACCGCTTCCGCGTCGTCAAGGGGCACGAGGAGGACTTCGAGGAGGTATGGCGCAGCCGGGAGACCCATCTCGACCAGGTCGACGGGTTCCAGAGCTTCAAGCTGCTGCGCGGCCCGGGTAGCGATGACCACACGCTCTATGCCTCGCACACGATCTGGGCCGACCGGGCCGCCTTCGAGGCCTGGACCCGGTCCGAGCATTTCCGGGCCGCCCATCGCGACGCGGGCAAGAACAAGCCGCTCTATCTCGGCCATCCCGAATTCGAGGGGTTCGAGACGGTCCTATCGGAGTGACGGCTCGGGCCGCCCCGGGTACCGGCTAGCGGTTGGGGAACCAGCGCGCCCAGCCGGCCTCGTAGTAGTCGACCAACGCATGGCTGAGGATCGAGTTCGTCTCGACCGCCACCGGGCCGGTATCGGCCGGAAAGCGCTGCAGGGCAGACCAGAGATCCGGGTGCCAGAAGCCGAGCGGGTCGGGCGGCGCGGCCGGCGCGCCGCGCAGCGCACCTAGCGGCGCCAGCACGAAACCCCAGTCGCCGAAGCTCGGCACATAGGCGTGGTAGGGCAGCGTCGGCAGCGTCGCCCCCGGACGGTAGGGGTTCTCGACGGCACCCAGCGTCCGCTCGACCGACCAGAAGGCGCGGCGCGCGAACAACGGCGACCCGGCCTGGGTGACGATCATGCCATTGGCGGCCATGCGACCCGCGAGGCGGTTGTAGAACTCGCGGCTGTAGAGCTTGGAGACCGCGAAGGTAGAGGGGTCGGGCAGGTCCAGGATCGCGATGTCGAACAGGCCCTCGCCTGCGTCGACGAAACGCCAGGCATCGCGGTTGACCACCGTCACGCGCGGGTCCGACAGGCTGCGGCCGTTCAGCCGGGAGAGGTCGGCACGATCACGGAACAGCGCCGTCATGCGCGGGTCCAGATCGACCAGCACAGCCACCTCGACCTCCGGCCAGCGCAGCACCTCGCGCAGCGCCATGCCGTCGCCGCCGCCCAGCACCAGCACGCGCGCGCGCCTGCTGGCGAGCCCCATGGCGGGGTGCACGAGGCTCTCGTGGTAGCGATGCTCGTCGAAGCTGTCGAACTGGATCGCCCCGTCCAGGAACAGCCGCGTGCGATCGCCCGTGCGGGTGACGACGATGCGCTGATAGGGCGTCGCCTCGGACAGGATCACCTCGTCCTCGAACCGCGCGGCATCGGCGGCGGCGACCAACCGGTCCGAGGCGACGAAGCCCGCGAGGCAGGCTGTCAGCGCACCGGCCCAGAGCGCGGGCAGTGCCCAGCCCAGGCGGTCGCGGAACAGCCAGATCGACAGCGCCGCGACGCCGAGGTTCAAGAGCCCGAAAAACAGGCTCGCCGCCATCAGGCCCAGCTGCGGGACGATCAGCGCCGGGAACAGGATCGCCGCGGCCAGCGCGCCGGCATAGTCGGCCGTCAGCACGCTGGAGAGCGTGGTGCGCAGGGCGCCGTGGCGCTGCAGGATCCGCGTGATCAGCGGGATCTCCAGCCCGGAGAGTACACCGATCGCGATGACCGACCCAAACAGCGCCGGCCCCAGCGCATCGAGCCAGCCATAGGCCAGGAACATCGCCGGCGCCGAAAAGCCGCCGATCAGGCCCAGCAGCACCTGCGCCGCCACGAAGCCGCGCTCCAGCTCGTCGACGAAGCGCGAGGCCCAGGCGCCAAGGCCCATGGCGCTCATGAAGACGCCGATCACCAGCGAGAACTGCGTGATGCTGTCGCCCAGCAGATAGCTCGCCACAGCGCCCGCGATCAGTTCATAGACAAGCCCCGCGACCGCGACGACGAAGGTCGCGGCCAGCAGCCAGGCGCCCTCGACCGCCGGGCGCGCCTGCGGCTCACCGACCGCGGTCAACTCAGGATCACCGCCGCGATCACGATGGCGATCGAGACGAAGACCGCGCCGATCAGGACGG
Organism: Pseudomonadota bacterium; assembly: GCA_039199465.1. Taxonomy (GTDB): domain Bacteria; phylum Pseudomonadota; class Alphaproteobacteria; order Rhodobacterales; family Rhodobacteraceae; genus Thermohalobaculum. The sequence continues at coordinate 17,710 of JBCCSW010000017.1, read as the reverse complement.
CGACGGCGAGGTTCTGGTCCTCCTCCACCTCGCGCCTCAGCGAGAACGGCGTCAGGGCCTCGATGACGAACCAGCTCGCCACGAAGAGGCCGAGGCCCACCGCCGTGTAGACCACCGTCGAGATGAGCTCGGCGAGCTCGATCCTGCTGAACAGCTCCATGGGTCTCTCCCTACTTCACCCGTCCCCCGACGCCGTATCCGCCACCGGGGCTGCCCGTGCGGGCCGAGACCACGCTGCCGCTCTCGCCCCAGACGCCGTTGAGGGCGAGCGTCGAGAAGCCGGCAACGGCCGCGCCGAACAGCACCAGGATGACGATCCGCGCAAGCATCAGTCCTCGTCGCTCCAGTCGCTGCCGGACCAGCGGCGCGCGCTGTGGATCATGCGTTGCAGCAGGAACAGCATGGCGACGGCGATCAGGCCGATCGCGCCGAGCACCAGCCACCACCAGGCGATCACGCCCTCGCGGATACTGACCGACATGCGGCTGGGCTCGCGCCCGGTGCGCCAGACGCCGGCTTCCTCGACCACCAGTTCCAGGCTGTAATCGCCGGGCGGCAGCTTCAGGTTCACATGGCCGTCGCGCGAGCCCTCGGTCCAGGAGCCGTCGGCGTCGCGGCCATAGTAATAGCCGACCTCGCGGCCGAAGGTGGCGACGGTCTCGTCCTCGCCATCGGTGACCTCGCCCTCGAAAAAGGCCCAGGAATTGGCGAGGTCGGCCCACATCTCGATCTGCACCAATCGGTCAGGCTGAGTGATGGTGAAGGCGCCCACATAGGGCCGATCTATCGGGTGATCTTCATGGCGGTGGATCACCTGCGGATCGCCCAGCACGAAGATCAGCACGATGCAGGCGATACCGGCCAGCAAGGCGGAATTGCGCGTGAAGATCGCCAACCCGCTGCGCCGGAACGTCTCCAGCGGGTGCACGCCGCTGAGCTTCGGAAGATCGCCGGCGTCGATCCCGAAGCTCTTCAGCAGGGCCGCGCGGTCGGGCAGGCGCGAGATCTCGTACTCGATCTCTCCCCCGCCCTCGCGCACCGTGAACATGCCGTTCTTGCCGAGTGCGCTGACATAGCGCCTCTCGGTCCCAATGCGTGGCGCGAAGTTGAACTCGCCCTCGACGAAGGTCATGCGCGCGTGGCCCGAGCCGTAGTAGCGATAGCGCTTGCCGTCATGGCGGAACACGGGCCGGTTTTCCGCGTCCTCGATCTGGGTGGGCGAGTAGGTAGCGGGCCGAGGGCGTTCGCGCGTCTTGCGGGTGAAGACGATGCGCCCGTCTTCCCAGGTCAGCCAGGCATAGCCGTGGGTCGGCGAGTAGACCTGGTGATCGACCCATGCCCACACCTGACCGGCATAGTATTCGACCATGCCGATCGTGCCGATCACCGTAACCTCGACCCCGAAGACGCGGCCCGACATGCCGATCTTGAGCGGGCTCTCGGGGCGGCGCAGGTCGCGATAGCGGCGCAGCACCTGATAGTCATGCTGGGCGTCCAATTCGGCGCTGCAATAGGGGCAGATGTGCCGGCGCACCCGACCGCCGCCCAACACGTCGAGCCCCGCGCCGCAGGCCGTGCAGTCGATCGTCGTCGGTCGGACCCCGGTCACGCACCGTCACCCGGGATCATCCCCGAGAACCCACTGGGAAAGCCACCCGGGACGTCGCTGTTATCGCTCCGTCGCCCTGGCTTCAGCGTGACGTCGGAATCCAGGCGCCAGGGGTCGATCCAGCGGCCCTGGAACCAGGCTTCGCCGCCGTCCCACCGCTCGAAGGTGAGGATGCCGCCGTCCTCGCCCGACAGGTCGAAATAGAGATGCGTCTCGCCGAGGGTGATGGCTTCGGGCAACTCGCCCCGCAGCGCGATGCAGCTCGCGTTCTCGGCTTCGGTCACCACGAAACGCTCGCCGTACACCTCGACCGAGGCGCCGAGCTTCGGGGTAAACGCGCGCGGCCAGGCCTGATCGGGCAGCGGGCTCTCGATCGCGATGTCGCCCTCGTCCGCGCTGACCCAACGGTTGCCCGCCCGCCCGGTGCACCAGAACTCGTCCCACCAGCCGGGGCCGTAGGAGAAGCGGAGATGGCCGATCGGCGTGAGCCTGTGCCCGTCGATCACGCTCTCGCGCCCGAGCGCCAGCAGGCAGGGCGCATCGTGCATCGCGCCAGCCTCGCCTGCGGTCTTGAACGCCTCGTCGACGAAGATCTGCGTTGTCTGGCAATGGCCGCAGGCGACGACGCGCGAGGTCTCGATGCGCCGGTCGATCGGCGCGCCGCAGTTCTCGCAGGTATAGCGTGCCACGGAACGCCACCCCCAGCCATCCGCCCCACGCTTGTCTACCGCGGCGCCACGGCGGCGGCAGCAGCCAACTGCCCGCGCCGACCACATGGCGCCCGGCTGTCGCCCAGCGGCCTCAGAAACACGGCCTCAGAAGGGCGGCCCCAAAGGCGGCTTCAGAAGGGCGGCGCGATGCCGAGCTTGCGGGCGCCCGTTGCCAGATCGGCGGCAACCTCGCCCGGCAGGGGCACGCCGGTGACCAGGTGATGGGCCTCGGCGCGGGCCTCGGGCTCGCCCGGATACAGGATCTCCTCGACGCCCGGCGCCCGGGCACCGGCTTTCAGAGCGCCGATCAGGCGCTCCATATCGGCCTCGAACGCGGCGAGGTGGCGGATGCTCTCGATGTCGATCGCGATCACCAGATGGCCCGCGCCGCTCCGCCCCTCGGCCACATAGGGGCCGGTCACGCCGGTGCCGAAGGCGCTGCCGGACAGCACGCCCGATACCACGTCCATCATCAGGCCGAGGCCAAAGCCCTTGTGGCCAGCCATCGGCAGGATCGTGCCGGCGATCCCCGCGGCGGGGTCCGTCGTCGCGCGCCCCTCGGCATCGATGGCCCAGCCCTCGGGGATCGCCTCGCCGCGCGCCTTGGCGATGTAGAGCTTGCCGCGCGCCACCGCCGTGTTCGCGATGTCGAGCATCATCGGCGGATGGCGCCCGGCCAGCGCCGCCCAGGAGAACGGGTTGGTGCCGACCTGCTTGTCCCGCCCGCCCCAGGCCGCCATGGCTGGGCTGGCATTGGTGGACAGAAAGCCGATGCAACCGCTCTGCGCCGCCATGCGCGTGAAGTACATCGCCGTGCCGAAATGGCCGGAGTTGCGCACTGCCACGGCGCCGATGCCATGCGCCTTCGCCGCCCGGATCGCAGTCGTCATCGCGGCCGCCGTGACCATCTGGCCAGGCGCGTGCCTGCCGTCCATCGCGAGCAGGGCGGGCGGCGTGTCCGGCGTCTGAGGCAGCGCATCCGCGACCGTGGCGCCGCTCTCCAGCCGGGCGGCGTACCAGAACAGGCGCATCACCCCGTGCGAGGGATGACCCCAGAGATCGGCCTGCACCAGGCTGTCGGCGACGACCGCGGCCGAAGCATCGGGCATGCCCAGTCGGCGATAGCAGTCGGTCGCGAAGTCGCGCAGGGCATCGGCCTCGACGGTCAGGGTCATCGCATCGCTCCGGATGGGTGCAGGGCATGGGCACTCGGGACCCGCCATGCACCGTCATCGCGCGCAATCGATCAAGCGCGTTAGCGCCCCTTCCAGACGGGATCGCGCTTCTCGGCGAAGGCGCGGGCGCCCTCGAGCTGGTCTTCGGAGGTGTAGAGCGTGCGGATCGTCGCAAACTCGCGTCGGTTGATGCGGTCCAGCGCCTCCTGAAAGCGCATCGTCTCGGCCTCGCGCACGACCTCCTTGATCGCGGCGAAGACCAGCGGTGGGCCGGCGGCGAGCTGGCGTGCCATGGCCCGCGCCTCGGCCATCAGGTCGGCGGCGGGGACGACGCGGTTCACGAAGCCCCAGCGCGCGCCCTCCTCGGCGGTGACGACGCGGCCGGTGAACAGCATCTCCATCGCGATATGGTAGGGAATGCGCTTCGGGAGCTTGATCGAAGCAGCATCGGCGATGGTGCCCGAGCGGATCTCGGGCAGGGCGAAGGTGGCGTGTTCGGCCGCGATGACGATGTCGGCCGAAAGCGCGATCTCGAATCCGCCGCCGAAGGCCAGGCCGTTGACCGCCGCGATCACCGGCTTGTTCAGATTGGGAAGCTCCTGCAGCCCGCCGAAGCCGCCCTCGCCATAGTCGCTGTCCGGCGCCTCGCCAGCGGCTGCGGCCTTCAGGTCCCAGCCCGGGCAGAAGAACTTCTCGCCTGCCGCCGTGAGGATCAGGACACGCAGCGCTGCATCGTCACGGAAGGCGGCGAAGGCCTCGCCCATGGCGCGCGAGGCGGCGGCGTCGATGGCGTTCGCCTTGCCGCGGGCGATCACCGCCTCCATCACGGCGCCGTCCCGGCTGATGGCGAGCGGGCTTTCGGTCATGGCGTCTCCTCCAGCCGGATCAGCGCGTCGGCCGCGATCGCGCCCCAGGGACCGACCATGAGCGGATTGACCTCAACCTCCAACAGCCGCTCGCGCTCGGCCAACGCATAGCGGGCAATGGCCTCGACGGCACCGAGCAGGGCGTTCATGTCGACGCCCGGCCGCCCGCGATGGCCTGTCAGCAACGGTGCGATGCGCAGACGATCCAGGGCATCGCCGATGGCGGCCCGATCGCACGGCAGCAGCAGCGTCGCGCTGTCGGCCATCACCTCCGCCACTACCCCGCCCGCGCCGAGGGTCAGGGCCAGACCATAGGGCGGCGCGCGCGTGATGCCGACGATCAGCTCCACCGTCGCGCGCGGCGCCATGGCCTCCACCAGCACCGAGGAGAGCCCGAGACGCCCGGCCATCTCGGCCGCTGCCCCCGCAGCCCCGTCCGCGTCGAGATCGAGGGCAACGCCCCCGACTTCGGTCTTGTGAGCGAGCCCGAGCGCCTTGACCGCGACGCGACCGCCCAGCGCGAGGGCGAGGGTCGAAACCTCCGACGGCGAGACGACGGCGCCCGCCGGGATGGCGATCCCGTGCCGGGATAGGGCCGCCTTCGCCGCCGCTTCGTCCAGCAGTCTGCCGTCGCCCGACAGATCGGGCACCGCGCACAGCGCCTCGCCCTCGGGCGACGCCCAGGCGAGGCCGATGGCCGATGCGGCGGCCACGGCCGCGAGCATGTCGTCGATCCCGGCAAAGGGCACGATACCCTTCGAGATCAGCCGCTCGGCGATGGGCTCGGGAAGGTTCTCGGGCAGCGTTGCAAGCACTGCGGTCGGGCATCCACTGGCGGCGGCGGCATCCTCGATCGCGTCGATGGCGGGCAGCCAATCGCGCGCGCTGCAGCGGTCTTCGCGCACCCAGTCCAGCGTCAGCAGGCCAAGGTCGAAGGCGGCCACCCCGCCGTCTTGGCGACCGCCGAGGAACGCGGCAAAGGTGTGGGCCATTCGGCCCCGGTCGGCCCAGATGAAGGTGTGGTAGTCGAGCGGGTTCGCGACATGGACGATGTCGCCAAGCGTTGTGGCGACCGCGCGCGCATGGGCGGGCGACAGTTCGGGAAAGGCGACCGGCAGATCGGCGGCGCGGTCGGCCAGCATCGCAGCCTCGCCACCCGATGCCGCCCTGGCGCCAAGGCGTGCGACCGGCCTCCCGCCCGGTAGCGCGCCGTGGACATGGGCGAGCTTCAACGCCTCGATCAGCGCGGTGATCGACGGGACCCGAGCGAGGCCGAGGCGCTGGAAGAAGGCCTCGGCAGCGGCATCCGAGCCTGCCAATGACGCCGTGTGGGACAGCGTCGCGGCTTGTGCGGGCCCGGTCCGTCCGGCGCGCAGCATGACGATCGGCTTGGCGGCAGCGCGGGCCTCGGACGCCAGCGCCTCGAACCCCGTGACGCTGTCGATCGCCTCGACATAGAGGCCGAGGGCGGTCACTTGCGGCATCGCCAGCGCCGCGCAGGCAAGCGTCGACAGCCCGGTCTGCGCCTGGTTGCCGACGGTGCCGACGAAGGCCAGCGGCAGCGCACGGCGCTGCATCGTCATGGACAGCGCGATATTGGTGCTTTGCGAGATCAGCGCGACGCCGCGTTCGCAGCGCTGCGCGCCATGCTCGGACGGCCAGATCGCAGCACCTGTCGTGGCGTTCAACAGGCCGTAGCAGTTCGGGCCCAACAGCGGCATCGCGCCCGCTGCCGAGACCAGCGCGCCCTGCAGCGCGGTGCCCGCATCGTGCCCATCGGCCGTCTCGGCAAAACCCGAGGCATAGGCGACCGCCCCGCCCGCGCCCATCGCCGTGAGCCGGGCGACGACGTCGACCGCCGCATGCCGGTTGACGCCGACAAACGCGGCATCCGGCGCGGCCGGCAGGGCGTCGAGATCGGGCAGACAGGCGATGCCCTCCATCTCTGACCGGGTCGCGCTGACCGGCCAGATCGCACCGTCGAAACCGAAGCGGCGGCAGATCCGCACCGCCTCGGCCGCGTCGCGCCCGCCGATGAAGGCGATGGAGCGCGGCGCGATCAGCCGCGCGAGATCCGCCACGGGCGGAGCCGGGTTCCGAACAACCGGCACGTCGAGGCTCGGCGCCATCGCGCTCTCACGCCCCAAGCGGGCGCAGCAGGTCGCGCCCGATGATGTGGCGCTGGATCTCCGAGGTGCCGTCCCAGATCCGCTCGACCCGCGCATCGCGCCAGAAGCGTTCGATCGGCAGGTCGTCCATCAGGCCCATGCCGCCATGGATCTGCAGGGCGGCATCGGTGACCCGGCCAAGCATCTCGGTGGCATAGAGCTTGGCCGAGGCGATCTCGCGATTGGCAGGCAGGCCCTCGTCGAGACGCCATGCAGCCGCCAGCGTCAGCCAGTCGGCGGCGTCGATCTCGGTGACCATGTCGGCCAATGGGAAGCTGACGCCCTGGAAGCGGCCGATGGGCTGACCGAACTGCCGGCGATCGGCGGCGTAGTCCAGCGCCAGGTCGAAGCAACGTCGCGCCCGCCCCACCGCCATCGCCGCAACCGTCAGGCGCGTGGCGTAGAGCCATTCGTTCATCACCCGGAAGCCGTCGTCCACGCCGCCCAGCACCTGCGCGTCCGGCAGGCGGCAATCGTCGAACTCCAGCACCATATTGGCATAGCCGCGGTGGCTGACCGATCGATAGCCCTCGCGGATGGTGAAGCCCGGCATGCCGCGATCCACCAGGAAGGTGGTCAGCCGCTTCTTCGGCCCGCTCGGCGTCTGATCCTCGCCCGTCGCCATGAAGACGATGACGAAATCGGCATGCTCGGCGCCCGAGATGAAGTGCTTGGTGCCGTTCAGCACCCAGTCGCCCCCGTTGCCACCACCCGCGCGCCGTGCCGTGGCGCGCATCGAGCGAATGTCCGAGCCCGCCTCCGGCTCGGTCATCGCAAGCGCGTCCATCTTCTCCCCGCGCAGGGCGGGCATCAGATAGCGCTCGATCTGGTCGCCCTCGCAGGCCATCAGGATGTTCTGCGGGCGGCCGAAGAAATGCGTCAGCGCCATCGAGCCGCGACCGAGCTCGCGCTCGACCAGGGCGAAGTCGAGATGCGAGAGCCCGGCGCCGCCGACCCTTTCCGGGAAGTTGCAGGCGTAGAAGCCGAGCTCGAGTGTCTTGGCCCTGATCTGTGCGGCCAGGTCCGGACAGACGCGGCCGGTGCGTTCGACCTCGGCCTCGTGCGGATAGATCTCGGCCTCGACGAAAGCACGGACGGTGTCGACGATCATCTGCTGCTCGTCGGTCAGGCCGAAGCGCATCATGCGGTCTCCGTCTCGATGGGGTTCGGCAGGGCGGCATGGGCTGCGGCGAGCGCGTGCATCCGCCGCGCCACGTCCGGCAGGGGCGGGGCCGAGCGGCGGGTGGCGAGGCTCACATGGATCAGGAGCTGCGCGCCGGTCGCAATCTCCGCGCCCGCGGCGTTCTGCATACGATGGAACAGGCGCAGCGTCTTGCCCTGCCCCTCCAGCACTTGTGTCGTGACCGAAATGCGCTCGCCGGCGCGGGCCTCGGCCAGATAGCGGATCCGGGTGTCGACGGTGAAGAAGCTGTGGCCCGCGTCGACATAGGCCCGATCCGCGCCGATATGCGTCATCACCGCGTCGGCGGCGTCCGAGAAGGCCTGGCCGAACCGGCTCTCGTTCATGTGGCCGTTGTAGTCGGTCCAGTCGACGGGCACGATGCGGTCGACGGTTCTCAGCAGGCCGTCTTCCGCCGTCTGGGTCGCCAGCGCCCGTTCATGCGCGTTGAGCAGCGCCCCGGCGGCCGCGTCACGCGCCTTCAGCGCTCTCAGCAGGGCGACCAGGTTGTCGTCGCGCAGCCGCTCCAGCGCGCGGATCGAGAGGTGGCCGGACTGCGCGTCCGACTGGGCCGCGATTGTCTCGACCAGCGCCTCGGTCAGCGCCGGCACGTCCGTCAGTCTCGTCCACGGCCACTCCAGCGCGGGGCCGAACTGGGCTAGGAAATGCGCCATCCCCGCTTCGCCACCGGCGATACGATAGGTCTCGAACAGGCCCATCTGCGCCCAGCGGAGGCCAAAGCCGTAGCGGATCGCGTCGTCGATCTCGGCCGTCGTCGCGACGCCGTCACGCACCAACCACAGCGCCTCGCGCCACACCGCCTCCAGCAGGCGATCGGCGATATGGGCGTCGATCTCTCGGCGCAGGGTAAGGGGATGCATGCCGAGGCCGCGCAGGGTCTCGGCCGCGCCGTCGGGCGGGGCGACCAGCTCGACCAGCGGCAGCAGATAGACCGGGTTGAAGGGATGCGCGACGAAGACGCGCTCTGGCCGGCGCGCATCCTCGCGTAGCGCCGTCGGCGTGAAGCCGGAGGTCGAGGAGGCGATGGGCGTATCAGGACCGGTCGCGACCTCGATCTGCGCGATGATCCGGTGCTTCAGATCCAGCCGCTCGGGCACGCTTTCCTGCACCCAGTCGGCGCCCTCGACGGCCTCCTCCAGTGACGCGGCAAAGGTCAGGCGGCCCTCGGCCGGCAGGGCACGGTCATAGAGCATCGGCAGCGCGCGACGGGCGTTGGCGAGCACCGCCTCGAGCTTGCGCACGGCGTCCGGGTCGGGGTCGGACAGGGCCACGTCCCAGCCGTTCAGCAGGAAGCGTGCGGCCCAACCGCCGCCGATCACGCCGCCGCCGACGATCGCGACGCGCTGGGTCATGCTGCAACACTCCGCGGCGCCCGCTTGGTCAGCCCCAGTTTGGCGCGCACGGCGTCGGGGCCGATCACGCTCGCGCCAATCGCCTCGACGATGCCGACGGCGCGCTCGACCAGCGCCTCGTTCGTCGCGAGCTGCCCCTTGGCGAGCCACAGATTGTCTTCCAGGCCGACACGGACATGGCCACCCGCCAGCACCGCTGCCGCAACGTACGGCATCTGGTGGCGCCCGATCGAGAAGGCGGACCAGGTCCAGCCCTGCGGGACCGCGTTCACCATCGCCATGAAGGTGTTCAGGTCGTCCGGTGCGCCCCAGGGGATGCCCATGCAAAGCTGCACCAGCGCCGGGGCGTCCAGCACGCCCTCCTCGACCAGCCGTTTGGCGAGCCAGAGGTGACCGGTGTCGAACGCCTCGATCTCGGGCCTGACGCCAAGCGCGGTCATCGCCCCGCCCATGGCGCGCAGCATGCCCGGCGTGTTCGTCATCACGTAATCGGCCTCGGCGAAGTTCATCGTGCCGCAATCGAGCGTGCAGATCTCGGGCAGGCAGTCGGCGATATGGGCGACGCGTGCCTCGGCCCCGATCATGTCGGTCGCGCCGGCCAGCGGCAGCGGCGCTGCGGGCGAGCCGAACACCAGATCGCCCCCCATGCCCGCGGTCAGGTTCAGCACGACGTCGGTCTCGGCGTCGCGGATACGCTCGGTCACCTCGCGATAGAGCGCGCCGTCGCGCGAGGGTGCGCCGGTGTCAGGATCGCGGACATGGCAGTGCACGACCGCCGCGCCGGCCTTGGCCGCGGCAATGGCGCTGTCGGCGATCTCTTTCGGGCTGCGCGGCACATGCGGGCTGCGGTCCTGCGTGGCGCCCGAGCCGGTGACGGCGCAGGTGATGAAGACCTCGCGGTTCATGGCAAGCGGCATGGTCGGGCTCCGGCGCGGCGTGGCTGTTCCCGATCATCGGCCGATTGACAGCGGACACCCTGCCGGATTGGCTGAAAACCATGCCGGATTGGACGAAAGCCGCCGAAGGAACGCGCCGCATCGACGTGCTGCTGTTCCCGCGCTTCTCGAACCACTGCCTGGCCAATGCGGTCGAGCCACTGCGCGCCGCCAACGGCTTCCTGGGCCGCGCCGCCTATGCCTGGCGGTTTGCGACGGTCGACGGTGCGCCGGTCGCGTCCTCAAGCGGGTTGCCGGTGCTGGTCGAGGACCGGCTGTCGCGGCTGGATGGCGGCGACGCACTGATCGTCATGCCGAGCTATGGGTTCCGCGCGCTTGCGACGCCCGCCTGCCTGGCGGCGCTGAAGGCGGCAGCACGGCGGTATGGCGCGCTGATCGCCCTCGATACCGGGAGCTGGCTGATCGCGGCTGCCGGCTTGCTTGAGGGTCGGCGGGCCACGATCCACGCCGACGAGGCCGACGCCTTTGCCGAACAGTTCCCCGAGGTCTCGGTCGCATCTGCGCGTTGGGTGGTCGACGGCGACCGGATCAGCGCGGGCGGCGCGATGACGACCTTCGAGTTGATGCTGGAGCTGATTGAACGCGAGCATGGGGCGGCGCTGCGCCTGTCGGTCGCCGGGCTGTTCATGCAGCAGGGCGCGGGTGGCCACGGGAGACCGCGCGCTACCTCGGCCGAGCCGCGCGACAGCCGGGTGGGCCGCGCGCTCACCACCATGCAGGCAAATCTCGAGGCGCCAGTATCGATCGGCGCGGCGGCAGCAGCAGCCGGCTGCACGCAGCGCGATCTTGAGGGACGGTTCCGGCGCAGCCTCGGCGCCAGCCCGCGCACCGTGTATCGCCGCCTGCGCCTCGACCGCGCGCGGGCGATGGTGGAGGACGGCGAGCTTGGCATCGGCGAGATCGCGCTGCGCTGCGGCTATGGCGATGCCAGCGCCTTCACCCGAGCGTTCCGCCGCGAGTTCGCCGAAAGCCCGCAAGCGATGCGCCGGCGGACCGCGCCCTGCTCAACTCACGGTTGATCGAATGGATGCCAGCCGGCAGTCTTCGATCGAGTCTTGCAAGGGCGTAGATCGATGCGACGAGTTCTGACGGTGCTGGCGGCGGTCATCCTTTCGGCGGGAGCGGCTGCGGCGCAGGCAAGCTTCGACGACTTTCTGGAGAAGGATGCGGCCGCGCAGGCGAGCGAGGGCGTTGCAGATGCCGAGCTGGCGAAGTTCGAGGACGTCCTCAACGGCCCCGACGTCGACCGCGCCATCCGCGCGATGCGCTACATGATGGCCAGCGGTAAGCCCCGCCTGGTGCGGGCAGCCAAGTCGTTCGGCCTGCGTTCGACGCAGACCCTCTTTCAGGAACAAGCCTTAAAGGCAATTCTAGACACTGGCGGTCCCTTCAAGCTCGAATTCGACCTTACGACGGCGTCGGAAGACGAATCCAAGATCAAATATCGCACTCAAGGATGGGGCACTTCATTTTCCAGCGATGGAAAGTCTGCCACCTTGATATTTACAGTCGGCCCTTACGATCCAGAGAAGAAGTGTTGGATCTCAATCCGGCGTCAAGACTGTAGCATGATGTTGGCACTGACGACGGTGCGCTTTGTTGGATGGGGCATCGCAGGTGCTCTGACATTGGATCAAAAGGGCATTTTGTCTGGAGATATTCGCAATGATCAAAGGCCCTCATATGTCAGCGTGCCGGCGCGCATTCCGCTGATCAAGTAGCCATCCCAACGCTGCTTGTCGTTCGACCGTCTACGATGATCTTGTGTCGAGTAGCGACAGGTCGCAGCACCTCTTTTCCACGGTCGTCAGCGCGGGAGACTGGAGCGGTTCGCCTGCTCCTGCACCGTTGGTCCGGTCCGAGCCGTGATCATCTATCGGTTGAACAGCAGAAGCTTCGCGGGCAGTCTCCGCGCAAACTGGTGTCTGCGTGGAGCTTTTCGATGATGCGTTTCCTTTTCGGTGTCTGCCTCGGCGCGCTGATCGCGGGACCCGCGACAGCGCAGACGACCATCGATGCTTTCCACGAGAAGGATGCGGAGGCCGCTGCCTCAGAGGGCGTCGCGGACGCCGATCTAGCCAAGTTCGAAGACGTACTGAATGGCGGCGATGTCGACCGGGCGATCCGCGCCATGCGATTCATGATCGAGAGCGAGAAGCCCCGCCTTGTCCGGGCCGCCAAGACCTTCGGCCTGCGCTCGGTCAATCCGCTGTTTCAGGAGGAGGCCATGAAGGCGATCTTCCAACAGGGGGGACCGTTCCGGCTTGAACTCGACCTGACGACGGCCGATGAAGAGGTCTCGCGCATGCAGTACTTCACCGACTGGTTGGGCGGCACCGTCTCGGTCGATAAGGCGAGCGGGTACTACACCTTCGCCCTCGGCGGCTATGATGAGAAGAAGAAGTGCTGGCTCAACATCGCCAACAACAAATGCCTCCTGACCCAGGCGCTGACCACGGTCGATCTGGCCGGCGTGCCCTATGCATCGGGCAATCTGGAGCTCAACGGCAACGGCGTTCTTGAGGGCGCGTTCAAGTACAAATCCGGCGGCGTGTCGGTCCCGGCGCGGATCGAACTGATCAACTAGCGCCTGTTGCTGAGGATTCCGATCGCCTCGATCGATACGGGTTTCGAGTCGTCCCAGCTGTCGACGAACTCGATCTCCAGCCATCGTACGTTGCGGGGGCTGACGCGGATCACGCCCGTGCCATCGGCGGTCAGTTCGCCGGCGCGGATGCGCGATGGCGCCGTGTCCTCGGCACTGACGGCTTCGTAGATGACCACGCGGCGCGGCGCCGTGCCGGTCTCGCCGCCTGCGGTGATCGACACGCCGGCCAGGGCCACGGGCGCGCTAGCGTCATCGTCGCCCGTGCCGAGATCGAGGCGCAGGCGCAGGCTCTCCCGTCGCTCGGCGAAGGGCGCGGCGAGATAGGGTCCCGCGCCCGGCGTCTCCAGCCGGCGGGGCGAGGCTTCGGGCATCAGCGGCGGCGCGTTCCAGCCGATCACCTCGAAGGCCACCGCGTCCGGGCCCGTCTCGCCCGCATTGCCGGCCGAGGGGCGCGCACCGAGGGTGCCGACACCGTCCATGAACCGCGCGATGCGCGCTACCATCGCATCCATGCGCCGGATCGTCGCCTGCGGCGGCCCGCCGCCTTCGTCGCGGATGCTGAGCAGGAGGCCTGCCGGCGTGTCGCCGATCGTCAGAAGCGCGCCGGATTTGCCCTTCATTAGCCGGGGACCGTCGGTGGCGGCGCGGGGTTCGACGACGACCTGCTCGTAGCCGACCAGCCGCACGACGACGGGAATGCGATCGGCGATGCCGCTCGCCCGTGTGGCCGCCAGGACACCGGTGATGCCGACGGCGAAGACGCGGTCAAGGTTCCGGGGCAGGTCCTCCCACCGGGGCGCACAGCCCTGCGCGAGGCTGCCCGTGACGGTGGTGAGCGCGAAATCATCCGGGGCCGGAAAGCGGAGTGTGCTCACCCTGCCCTCGCCCAGCCGCGCCGGAGAGCCGGCCCTGAGCGGCAGCGCGCCGCGGGGCGGGACGACATGATCGGGCACCAGCGCATAGCAGCCCGGCCCCTTGCCGAAGGTGAACGCCTGGCCGAAGGCCGGGCCCTGGCCCACAACGGCAACCGGCTCGGCGCGCAGCGCGACCGGCTCCACGGCGGCGGTCGCCAGGATCACAGGAAACAGTCGCGCGAGCAGGACGATACGAGTACTCTTCGTCAAAACCATTGCCCTCAGTCGGTACGCGTTACGATGGCCTTTTGCCCGTTCACCATCCCCACCACACCCTCGTTTGCCAAGATCTTCGCGCTTGCAGCCGCCGCCATCGGCGTCGTCGCGTCCGGCGCACCCGCGCAAACGCCGCTGCTGACGTTGAGCCCGGTCGGGACGCCCGTCGAAGATGAGGATGTCGACGTGAACGTGTCGGGCGTCTTCGTCGCCGGCGTTATGTTTCTGGGCGGCGTGAGCGCCGCGGAACGACCCTCGCTAAGCGCCGAAGTGCCGGCGAGTTGGGCAGGAAATGACATCTGCGTCGAAGCGAATTCCTTGGATGGGGTCTATGCGAGCACCTACCGCTACGCCATCGAAGAGGAGGCGCTTCTCGACAACGGAGAGCCTTTTCAGGGCGGCTTGGTGGTCTTCAGCTACCCGACGAGGTTTCAGGAGTTGGTTGGCGGAGCGCCGGGCGAGGACTTCGGCGTGCGCGTCTCCCGCGGAGACTGCGCGTCGGTGCGGGAGGAGTTCCTGGTCAGTTCCTGGAACCGCGATGTCACCGAAGCCCCGCAAAAGGTGATGCTTCAGCTCAACTCCCTCGGTGCGGACCGGCTTGCCATCTTCCTGGGCGACGATCCCCACGCGCCCGCCATCGAGTGCGATCCAACCGAGGCGGGTCGTGCGCGGGCGTTCGATCGGGTCTGCGAAATCCCGCTCTCGATGATCCCGTCATTCCCGATCGACGTCGAGATCATGGCGGTGCGCGCAGGCGTTCGCGATCCGGCACGACGCATCACCCTGGTCGCGCAGTGAGCCAGGCCGCGCCCATCAGGAAAGCACAGGCCTTCTTCGCTCTGGCCCGGACGGCAAGAGGGATCACGCGGGTCTGCATGGTCACTCTCGTCACCCTGATGGCGGCGATGTTCGTCTATTATCACTTCAGCGAGGACCGTAGCCTGGTGCTGGAGGCGCGTACCGAGAGCCTGCGCGTGAACGCGACCGAGCGGACTGCGTGGCGCCTGCCGGGGGCAACGGTCTGCGCGCCGCTTCCGTTTCGCCCAGAGCGCCGCACGCCCGCCGCACCGGAGACGGATACCGCCCCTGCGGATCGCCCCGCCTCGGACGGCACCGGTGCGGCTGGGCCCTGCGGCGACGTCGAGATGGCGACAACGGGCGTCGTTACCATCCGCTGGGCGAAGCATGACGTTTTTGAAGCCCGGCGTCGCGGTCTTGGTGGACTTGAGATCGTGCTGCGCGAACCAAGCGCGCAGGATCGCGAGGAGAGGGATCGAGAAGAGACGGACGAGACTATCGGCGTCACCGAGATCGCCGTCGACAACAGGCCCTTGGAGGTGCCCGACGGCGGGCGCATCGTCGTGCCGACCGCACGCTTCGCGGATCTCGGGGCGCTGCCCTTCCAGGGCAAGGTGTCGATCGGCAGCGCGATCGAGGATGGCGGCCGCGGTGTCCTGCTCGACGGCCGGGTGGAGTGGCGCGAGGTGTTCTGGCTGCGCAGCCGCAGCGAACGCGTGCGCGAGGAACGGCTGTTCCGCGGCGATGTCGTCTCGATCAAGACGGGGGCGGGCGACAGGGCCGAGGTCTCGGGCTTCATCAGCCCCGCCGATCCCGAACAGCTCGGCATGTATGTCGCGGGCGGGGCGGGGTCGCAGACGTCAAGCCAGCGGCCGCTGCTGGAGCTGATACGCCACGGCTTCCTGCCGACCAGGCTGGAGCCGAGCTGGAGCAATCGCGCCCTGGCCGACCAGTTCGTGCTGGCCGTCGTTGCGCTCGTCACCGCCGGGGTCACGCTGCTGACCCTGGTCAACGGGCTGCACGACGCGCTGGTCGGGTCGGATCCGGCCGAGCCTCCGACGGGCGAGCCTCAGAAGGGCGAGCCAGCCGCGTCGCCCCATGAAACACAGGGCATCGGGCTGCAGGACATGCCCAGGGAAGCGCCGCAAGCGATGCTGGACGACGCGCCGGCCGCGGGGGCGTCGGGAGGGGCGTCGGCACCCTCTCAGATCGGGTCGAGATCGGCCGAACGCCGCCCGAATGCGCCCGACTCGACCGTTTTGGACGCGTGAAGCGCGGCTCGCCTCGGCGCCCAACTTGCCCCTTTTTCGCCTGTATTGGCCGAAAGTCGCATCAGGTGCCTCTGAGGCAGCTTTGCGCTCCGATTTACGGCCGAAGCCGCGCAGGACTGTCGCCTCGTGAACGCGTCAAATGCTTGCAGATAAATGAGAATTCTTTCCGAGTGCTGGAATTGACAAGCTTGAGTTAAATCAAGTGGAAATCTTCACAAGTAAAGTCAGCAAAAACAGCAGCTTAAAGTTTCGTTGACACTGACCCGGCATCGCCGCACAGCCAATAGTGGATACCACAACCACAGGCTGGGAGGTCGCCATGGACGGGGCTCAGGTCACCACGACTACTGCTATTCCCGAGGACGTCGTCGCGCGGGCGCATATCAGTGCCGAGCAGTATGCCGAGATGTACGCCGCGTCCGTGTCCGACCCCGAGGCGTTCTGGGCCGAGCATGGCAAGCGGCTCGACTGGATCAAGCCGTACACGCGCGCGAAGAATACGACCTTCGCCTATCCCGATGTTTCGATAAAATGGTTCGAGGACGGCACGCTGAACGTCGCCGCCAACTGCCTCGACCGCCATCTCGCGACCCGCGGCGACAAGACGGCCATCATCTTCGAGCCCGATGATCCGGCCGAGCCTGCCCAGCATATCAGCTATCGCGATCTGCATGCCCGCACCTGCCGCATGGCGAACGTACTGAAGGGCATGGGCGTCAAGAAGGGCGACCGCGTCGTCCTCTACCTGCCGATGATCCCCGAAGCCGCCGTGGCCATGCTCGCCTGCGCGCGCATCGGCGCGATCCACTCGATCGTCTTTGCGGGTTTCAGCCCCGACGCGCTGGCCAACCGCGTCAACGACAGCGACGCCCGCCTGGTGATCACCGCTGACGAGGCCCCCCGCGGCGGACGCATCACCAAGCTGAAGGACAACGTCAACCAGGCATTGCTGCACTGCCCGCATCCCGTGCAGTGCCTCGTCGTCAAGCGCACCGGCAATCAGGTCGCCTGGATGGACGGGCGCGATCACTGGCTGCACGACCTCGAAGCCGGCGTTGAGGCCGACTGCCCGGCTGAGGAGATGGGCGCGGAGGACCCGCTCTTCATCCTCTACACCAGCGGCTCGACGGGGAAGCCGAAGGGCGTGGTGCATTCCTCGGGCGGCTACCTCGTCTATGCTGCCATGACCCATGAGCTAGTGTTCGACGTGCACGAGGGCGACGTCTATTGGTGCACCGCCGATGTCGGCTGGGTTACCGGACACAGCTACATCGTCTACGGCCCGCTGGCGAACGGGGCGACCTCGGTCATGTTCGAGGGCACGCCGACCTATCCCGACGCCTCGCGTTTTTGGCAGGTCTGCGAGAAGCACAAGGTCAACCAGTTCTACACCGCGCCGACGGCGATCCGGGCGCTTATGGGCCAGGGCGACAGCTTCCTGGAGGGTGTAGACCTGTCCAGCCTGCGCACGCTCGGCACTGTCGGTGAGCCGATCAACCCCGAGGCCTGGAACTGGTACAACGAGAAGATCGGCCAGGGCCGCTGCCCGATCGTCGACACCTGGTGGCAGACCGAGACGGGCGGCCATCTGATCACCTCGTTGCCGGGCGCGATCCCGGGCAAGCCGGGCTCGGCCACGCTGCCGTTCTTCGGCGTGCAGCCGGTGGTGCTGGATCCGACCGCGGGGACCATCGTCGAGGGCAACGGCGTCGAGGGCGTGCTGGCTATCGCCGACAGCTGGCCGGGCCAGATGCGCACCGTCTGGGGCGATCACGACCGCTTCGTCAGCACCTATTTCGAGCAGTACAAGGGCTATTACTTCTCGGGCGACGGCTGCCGGCGCGACGAGGACGGATACTACTGGAT